>CAYVPM010000010.1:0-13921 GCA_964453475.1 uncultured Saprospiraceae bacterium
GTACTCGACCATACCCGAAAAAAAGGCGACAACGGACATTTTACCAAAAAAGACCTGGACGCGGTATGGAACTGCGCTGAATACGAAGAATATTCCCTGGAATTGCTCGCTTTGATGGAGAAATTCGAGCTTTGTTATCCTGCGCCAGAAAGCCCGGTATTATATATTGTGCCTTCCCTGTTGCCCGACGATCCGCCGGAGAACTATAAATGGACGGAACCCAACGGCCTGCAATTGCACTACCAATATACATTTATGCCCAAAGGCATCATGTCGCGGCTGATCGTGCGGCAGCATTCCTTGCTGGAACAGCTTCCCAATATGTGGAAGCGAGGCGCCGTGTTTCAAGGCGAACATGGCGCGCGCGTGGAAGTGCTGGAAAGCTACCGCGACAAGCGCATCAGTATCCGCGCCAACGGGCTTGACCGGTATTCAAAAGAGCTGGTCTGGAAAATCGCATCGGATATTGATTCGCTCAACCGGAGCTTTCATTTTAACGAGCGCATGAAGGTGGAACAGATGATCCCCTGTAATTGTAAACGTTGCAGGGAGGCAAAACCGCCTCATTTTTTCTCCCGCAGTATCCTCGACAGGGCGGAAAGCGCCAATCAGCCGGTGCAGTGCCAACAAAGTTTTGAAATGGTTACTGTGCGCAGCTTGCTCGACGGGGTGTTTCCAAGCCAGGAGGGGAAAATTGACCTGGGCAAGGTTTTGGAATTGATTGAAAAAGGGGCATTGAAGGAGGCGCTGGAAATGCTGAAAGGCGAATACCCGGACGCGGTCAATCTTTTGGCAAATTTGGCTGCCGTGGAAAAGGAGCATCAGGCCAGACGTATAGATTTTGATACCTGGAAACAAGGCATGGCACAAATAACGAACGGAATATTGGGCCTGATGCGATAGGTGATTTTCACCACATGAATTTTTACCACATACTTTTTTTACCACATAGCCCACATAGTTCACATAGAAGAAATAAGCTTAGTCCTCTATGTGAACTATGTGGGCTATGTGGTAAAAAACCTACGTGGTGAACACCTGAGGGACAAGTTCTGAACCCTCACTTTGGTTTTTTTGTGCTAATGCTTAACCAGCCTACCGCTGCCAAGCAAGTTGCCATGTGCGTCACGGATTTCCGCCAAATAGATCCCCTGACGAAGCACTATTGTTTGCAGTTCAATATCCGCATTTTTGCTAACCTTTTGAAGCGCCAAATTGCCCAGCATATCATATATTTTCAGGTAATGCTGGCCACTGGATCTTGGCAAATAGCGAATACGCGTGCTTTCCCGGCATGGATTAGGCCAAATGTCGAGCTCGGTTGCTGCTTTGGAATGCACATTTTTTACGCTACTGGTAATCGGCATTTCATCCACGGTGTGCGAGGTTGTATTGGTAATAACAGGGGCATTGAAATCAAAATAAATGGCGGCCTTGTTCGTGATCACACTTCCCAATGGAATATTGGGCCGCTGTTTGATATTGAATTGAATAAAACCATGGGATGCCGCTTCGTTGACATTGGAATCGGGCAATAAAACATTAGCAAACGTAAAGCTAATGGTGCCCTCATCCTTTAGTTCCCAAGTATATGGATGACTGCTAGTGCCAGGGCGGATGCTGGCCGGATCGAGCAACGCAGAAAGGTTGTCAATGATTCTGACCGTGAACGCTGTATCAGTACCTGTATTCTGAAAACGGATAAGGTAATCGATATCCTGACCTGGGTTGATTCTATTTCCCGCCCCGGCGCCAAGGGGGAACCCTTGTTTGTCGTTCGGATCGTAAGACCCTTGATTTTCCACACACGTTCGGTGCCATGATGGCTGTGTACCGTTGACGTTAAACTGGTTAATAAATCCAGTGCTGCCAAAGCCGCCGCAGCCTTCTGAAAAAGCAATGGCAAGGGTGGAAAACGGGTGGCCTGGTTCTTGTTCCGACTCGATGCGCCAAGTGCTACCATTCGTCGGATAGTCCATGGTGATGGCCTGGCCGATACCATAGCTTTGTTGCCCGGAAAACAGCATCACATCGTCCTCAATGATGATATATTCCAGGTTTTGAGAGGGTGCGTCACCATCATTTTCCAACTTAAGCTGAATAATAGAATCTTGACAGGTAACCGTTGCTTTTATTTCGGCGCCCGACCAGTCGGGCACTGGAACGCATAATGTATCCGGGTAAGCATGGGCACTGATACAGTGGGTTTGTCCCAGGATTGTGGAGTCGCAATCGAGATAAACCGTCAATTGGAAACTAACACAGGCCTCAGCTTGAACTTCGCCTAAAAAGAACCGAATGGTATTGTTTCCCAGATCTTGGTGCTGCTGTCCGGAACTGACCAGCGAAAGATAGGGATCAAGGAAAACATCTATCCAAGCCGAATCGGCGGGTTCAGTACCTTGATTGCAATAGGACACATAAACCTGGTTGTTAAAACAACGACGGAGTTGGGGGATGCCAACATCTACCGTCATAAGCGGGCAAAACGCCAGGCGCAACGCGGCAAAATCTGCGGTATCCCGCGTATAAAATTCAGTTATGTCTACCGCCACGGTATCCTGACAATCGTCCCACCAGATCTTGTTTGGGTGATGAATCAAAAGTTCATACTGGCCAGTGTCCAGGAAAAAAATATAGTGGCCTTCCGCATTGGTCTTTGTGTAAAAAGAAACATCGTCTCCAATTACCTCCATATTTCGATTACCTAATGGCTCCTGGGCATCGTCGGTAGAACAATCTGCATCGGCATCAATGCGTACATGGCCTTCTACATAGGAACCCTCCGATACCGGCGCCTTTGAGATGTAACAATCATAGTCGTCATTTTGCAGATACAGCTTTTGGCTTGGTGTAAGCGCGGCAAAATTGGTCGTACAATTTGAAAGATCGGGGCATCCTATGTTTTGCCAGGTCAGGCCTTCGTTCACAGAAAAATAGGTGTTCGACCCTCGTGCGTACAGGTGGCCATTTGAGGCAAAAAACAAGTTTGCTGAAAAAGGAAAAGATGTAAAAGGCCACTTCCCTGCCAAATACCATGTTTCTCCGCGATCATCAGAACGCATGATGTTGACATGCCCCACACTATACAAGAAAATTGTACCGTTGGGCGCAACAACTAAAGGGCCTGTTTTTACGTAGGATGGTGTAAACGGGCTAGGTATTGAAGTCCAAGAGTTACCGTTGTTGTCAGACAATAGCAAATTCGTCCCTGTGCTAACTACGATTCGGCCAGATGGATGGAAAAGAACGTCTACGCATTTTTTATAGTTGAAATTGGTTGTCCAAGTCTGCCCCAGGTCATTGGAACGTGAAAGTCCCTGATCGTGTGCAAAGAATATCTGGTTGTTGTTCGGATTCACAAATACTTTGGAAAGTTTTGTGACCACCGCTTGGGGCGGTGTAATGTCAACAAAACTATCATTTGCAGCAACTGAATATTGCAATAAATTTTTATGCACAGAAAGTACTCCTCCAGAATTGGTAAAAGCAAAGCTGCTGTAGAAACTAGCAGCACTTTGGTCTGCAAATTGTTCTGCAATTAATTCCCAGGAACTGCCGGCATTTTCCGTTTTAAACAGCCCACTTGGTGTCGTGGCAAAATAAAGACTGTCGCTTATAAATTTCATATTGGTAATAAGCCCATTATTCATCCCATTGTTGGAATATTTCCAGGTGGTACCACCATCAGAAGATTTATAAAGATTGAATTTAAAATTGAAAAAGATGGAACTGTCGGGCAAATAGGTTGTCGTATAAAGTTGCCCAACGGGAATATTTGTAGGCATGTTTTGCCAGGTGAATCCATCATCATCAGAATATTTTAATTCACCCAAAATATCTACCAATAAACGACCAGATGGCAGGATTGTCATATTTGAATTAAATAATCCGCCAAGTACTTTTATTAATTGAAAAGGAGAGACTATCCTTCTGTACAGGTCGGTTCCTTTTACATAAAATATTGCCCCAGAAGGAGAAACGCATTTTAATGAATAATCGTTTGTAAGGGAAGAGGAAGACCAGGTGAGGCCATCGTCCATAGATACATATGCGTTTTTAGTGCTTCCTTCACTATTTTGGGCAATGATTACTCCTGATATGATAGGAATTATATTGTTACTGCTACCCGAACTTGACACTGAATATTGTTGCACAAATTGCCATGACTGCGCTCCATTTGTCGAGCGATAAAATATATTCTGCGCAGTATTCCAACCAATCAAGGTGCCTGTTTTAGTTTCCTGTATTTCGGAAATATTATGCGCGATGGTGCCCATGGAGCTCCAGGTCTGACCTTCGTTAAATGATCTAAACCAAGTACCGCTGGTAGATTTGTAGTAAAAATTGCCAGCCTCTCCTATAATTCGCTTATCAGCTGGTGTATTGGCGAAACCACTTGTCAACTCCCAAGACATACCACCATCAGTAGAGCGATAAACAATCTTGTTATTGGTATAGAGCTGGCTGTATAACTTTCCATTGTGGCCATTTGTTAAAATATAAGCGCCACCATAAGGGCCCTTAGTTGGCGCCCAGGAGCTATTTTGAGTAAAACCCAATATGCTTATTAAGGTAAAAACGATTGTAACAAATTGCCTTTTCATGCCGAAGTAGTTTCGTTTTGTAAGAATGATGCATCAAAAGTCCATCAACGTATTGGTGCTTCCAAATACAAAAAAACATAATTGCCGAAAATTATTTTTACTAATTTATTAATAATCAATCATTTATTATTTAATTTGCCAAATTATTAATTAATAACCCAAGCAAATTAAATCAAGAAATGACATCCTCACTTCTGATTCGCTGCATACAACACTTGCCAGCCAAGGAACGCAACAGCCTCATGGACTTCCTGCGCTGCCCAATTTTCAACCGCCGTGACGAAGTTACACGCTTGTGTGATTACATCCTTAAACAAATAGGACGGCCTGCACAAAAGGCATTTGAAGCCGAACGGTTATTCGAAGCAGCTTGCCCCGCTGAGAAATATGAAAACCGCCGCCTGCGCCATATCATGTCGTACGCCCTCGAAGCTGTCCGGCATTTTCTGGCATTGCAGGATTGGCAGTCCAACGATGCTGAACGACATCAATCCTTGGTGCAGGCGTTGCGCAGCCGCGGCATGGACAAGCTATTCGACAAGGCATTCCAGAAAGCGCGGATCAAAGGGACGCAAACACCTGTACGTGATGCCCGGCACCATTTCAATCAATACCAGCTGCTACATGAAAAGCTCGAGCGCCAGGCCAGAACTGAACGCTCTTCCCGCTTGGATTTACAACCGCTGCCCGACGAACTGACGGTCTTTTATGTCGCTGAAATGTTGCGACATGCTTGCGCTTCACTCATGCACCAGGCAGTTGCGGGGAAACAATACCAAATGAAATTATTAGATGCCATTCTCGAGGTTGCCACACAAGCGGAAATGCTCCAGTCCCCCGCTGTAGCAGTATATCTCCAGGCCTACCGAATGCTGCAAATGCCCGAAGAAAGTGCGCCATTTGAACAGTTGAAAGAGCTATTGAAACAACATGAAACCAGGTTTTCAAAGGAAGAAATGAGAGGCTTGTACCTGATGGCAATCAACGGTTGCATCCGCCGCATGAACGCGGGCAAGCGCGAATACGTACGGGAAGCTTTTGAGGTATATCGATCTGCCTTGGAACGGAATTTTCTGGCGGAAAATGGCTATCTGTCCAGCTTTACCTATAAGAATATTATTAGGATAGGCGCCGCACTGAATGAACATGCCTGGACAGAGCAGTTTATTGAAACCCACCGAAAGAGCCTGCACCCAAAGGAGCGGGACAATACCTACGGCTACAACAGAGCCTTTCTATTGTTCCAAAAAGCAAATTATAGCCAAGCCATGCCCTTGCTACAGCAAGTGGAACTCGAAGACCCGCTCAACAATACACATGCGCGCAGGATGTTGGTCCGGAGCTATTTTGAGTTGGAAGAATATAATGCCCTCGAATCTCTGCTTCAAAGTTTTTCAACGTATTTAAGTCGACAAAAGAACATGGGCTATCATCGGGAACCGAATGTTAAATTCGTTCGATTCGCCTTGAGGCTGTTGCGGTTACCTCCGCATGATATAGCAGCAAAGAAAGTATTGGTACAGGATATCATCGCTAACACGCCCGTGGCAGATCAAGAGTGGTTGCTGGAAAAGCTGGCAATCTAGTGAAGTACCAACTTCGTTACAAAATTGGTTCGCCACTAGATGGCCAGCATATTTGAACGCTAATTTAATGAATATTTGACCGCCGATGCATTAGTCAAACGCATAAAACGACGTCGCAACCTCGATCGCCTTTTCCCGCGCGGTATCATTCGTAAATACCAAGACTACCACCAGGTTGGTCGCACTTTTTTTGTCGAGCAGGGTTATGATAAAAGCGCCTACGCCATCTTTTTTACCTTCGACATAATAGCCCGTAAAGTCGTCTACTTCAAGGGCATCCACGTCAGAAATTTCGTCATACTCCATTTCTTTCGCAGCTACGACCAGGGCATCGGCGAGGGTCTCCTCGCTCACTTCGCCATCCTGTTCAACATAGATGGAAAGGAACAGATCGCTGCCTTCAGCGGTAAATTCACTGGCATTGTTGGTCGTAACCCTCAAGTTGGCCGGTGCGCTAAAGCCAACGCCGTGTCCGTCCCAACGCCAGTCTTGTTGTGAAAAAGCGGTGTTGGTGGCCAGGAAAAAGCCGAGGAACAAGCTGTACTGCAATAGTTTTCTCATGTAATAGTTTGATATTTGGTAATAAGTGAATAATCATTGGCGCAATAAAGTTACAAGCCTTATATCACTTTTTTCAACATTTGGAGTACTGAGAAAGATACAGGCGTGGGTGTTGTAATTATTAGCCTGGATTATAGCCTTATGACGATGGTTTGTCATCCCGCGACAAGTTGTACCAATCGACATTCCTTGAATAAAACATTACCGCTGCCAGCGCCGTAAATATACCGATGCTACCCGCCAACAAGGCGTAATCTTCCAGCTGCAACACAATGAAGATGAAGGTGTAAATGAGTGTGAGCAGCATAAAAAGCTGCAGCACAAGCCGTCTGATTTTAAATACCCCCGCGCTGTACATGGTTATAAGGGCAATGGTGACGCCCGCCGCTGCGAAATATGCCTTGTTAAAGCCCAAATGCTCTGAAAGGGACAAAAGCAAGAGGTAAAAAACGCTCAAAGCCAGGCCCACCAACAGGTACTGAAAAGGGTGGATGTGGAATTTGCGCAAGGTTTCATAAAAGAAATAAATCAAAAACGTGAGCCCGATCACCAAAATAGCGTACTTGGAAGAGCGGTCTGTCTTGGCGTACTCGTCCACCGTTTGTATCAGGCGAACGCCAAAACTGGAGCTGGGCTGGTTGACAACGCCGCCCGTACTATACGCCTGATCCGCCACGTAAGCTGGGCTGTTGCCGCTGTTCCGGAAGCTGTAATCCTGGTCTTTCCATTGCTGTGGATAGTTGCGGTTCAGGTCAAGCACCGTCCAGGAAGCCTGGAAACCGGCTTCGGAGACCGTCCGCTCATCGGGCAAAAAATCGCCTTCAAAGCTGGGAGAACGCCACGTGGAGGCCAAGGCTACCTTGGTCTCCTTGCCCACCGGCTCAAATTTCAGGAAGCCGGAGCCGTTCAGTTTAAGCGCCAGTTTGAAGTTGTATTCTTCCTGTCCGGGTGTCAAGGCCACCGCATTGCTCACCCCTGATGGCAACACCGCAGCGTTCGCGGTGCCAGGCTCCAGCCGGGTGCTGGCGCCTGCCCAATCCAGGTTGATGATGTTTTTTATGCCCGACATGCCTGTTATGCCCAGCGAGAGTTTCGCCTGATCCCAGTGAACATCTTCAGGAAGGATGTGCAGGGCCGCAAAATCAGGCTTGCTGAACTTGCCACTGATGTTCAGTTCCGATTGGTACAGCACGATTTCGTAAATGCCGCGTTTTCGTATTTCAGGGTTGACTTTTCCATCGACTTGTAGCGACAAAGGCAAAAAATAGGCTGTTCGGATACTTTCCACTTTTTTGCCGTCTTGCAATTGCGTCCATTCCGAAAACGGGACGCTCAAAACCGGACCGATGACGGTTTGGGCGCTGCCCCAGGAGGTGCTGACATCGCGCATGGCATCGTTCAGACGGCCCTGGCGTTCCTGAATAAGCCCCTGAATCATAGCGTTAGGGATTAACAAAAAAAGCGTTAAGAAGCCGATGGCGGCAAGTTTTACGAGTAAAGAATTTTTTACCCAGGCGCCGAAGCGGCCCAATGCGGAAGTTTCGTGATTTTCCATGTTCATTTAAAAATTTGATTGACAGTGTACTTTATGAGACAAAGTGAATGGGCAAAAAAAATCAAAAATCGCCCTTCACAATTTTTTCCAATGTGTGCAAATGCTGTTCAAAAGCAGCCCGGCCTTCTACCGTGATGCTGTAACGGGTATTGGGCTTGCGGCCAATGAACGTTTTTTCCATTTGGATATAGGCCAGTTCCTCCAACGCCCGCGCGTGGCCGGCCAGGTTGCCATCCGTCACATCCAGCAGTTCTTTCAGGCTGTTGAAATCCACATAGTCATTCACCGACAGGGCCGACATGATGCCCAGCCGGATGCGGTTTTCGAAAGCCTTGTTGAATGTCTGGATCGGATGTTTCATGACTTTCGTTCGTATTTCCAGTACATCAAGATGCCGTAAACAATGTGCAGCACACCAAAACCGATGGCCCAAAAGAACAGGCCTTTGCCGGGGAAGAGCGCTGCCAACAAGCCGATGGCAATTTCAGAAATTCCCAAATTCCGGATATCTGTGAAGGTGAAATTGCCCGCATTCAGCAATGCCAGGCCGTAAAAAATCAGGGTAGAAGCGGCCAGCAAACTGTAATAGCCCCGGAAAAACAGGATCAGGACAAATATGCCGCCTGCCAGCAAGGGAATAGCGAAATTGATCGCCAGGCGTGTTGCTGTTTTCGACCATAGTTTTTCACCAGCCCTGGAAGCTTTGCGAGAATTCAGCCACAGCGCAGTGCTTGCAGCCAGCACAAACACGGCCACAGCAACCGCCAGGAACATCATCAGGGCGGCTGAATATCCACCCTCCCGAATTTGCGCATACAGCACTTCAGGGGAATAATACACCCGCCAATACACATAACCCGCGCCCAAAAGCGCATAAATACCCGCCATGATGGCCGCCCAGGGACTCAGGGAAAGGTATTTTTTGGAACGCTCCATGATGGAGCGAATTTGGGAAAGGTCGTCTAAGGACTTGTTGGCATCCATTATAAAGTACTTTAAGCCACAAAGTAACGCGGAATATTTTGAACTTGCAAATTCTTATGCGAAAATAGATAACTTGAAGTTCGCGCCGGAAAACTCGATGCCGCTGATGTAGTTTTTCGTGGCGCCGCTGCTGTAGATATCGGGCTCTTGAGGAGCAAAGTACCTCTATCTGGCAACGCTACTTAGGCTTCTACCTCATGCTTGACTATTAAATCAAAATAATGTACTTTTGTAACAATTAAACAGAAACTCTTTTCAAAGATGAACATTCAGTCAAATCCCCCTTTAACCAACGTCCAGCTTGAATTGCTCAAATTGTTTGCAATTGGTGTCACGGATGAAGAAGCAATAGAAATTCGCCGGATGCTGGCCCGCTTCTTTATGCAAAAAGCTGTAAAAGAGGCTACCGCAGTGTGGCAGGCAGAAGGCTATACGGCAGAGCAACTTCTTGGGGAGCCTTCTTAGTATATGCTATTTGTCATTGACACTAATATTTTTGTATCAGCGCTGTCTGCAACCTCTCCTTTCCATTGGGTTATTGAATCCCTGATTGCTGAAAGATATGAGGTTTGCATCAGCCATGATATTCTGCTGGAATATGAGGAAGTGTTGTCCAGAAAATATGGAGCGGAAGCAGCGCAAAATTTCATAAAGGCAATGCAAGAACTCCCGACAGTGCATCAAGTTGACATTTATTTCAATTGGAACTTATTGGATGACCCTGACGACAATAAATTTGTAGATGCCGCTATTGCTGGCAGAGCAGAATTTATCGTATCTGAAGATCGCGATTTTCGCAAGTTGCAAGAAGTAGATTTTCCCAAAGTTGGGCTATTGAGGCTCAATGAATTTAAAAAGAGGCTTTTTGATGGTACCTGACATTGCAGCATTACAGCGTAATTCTGCATGTTGATTGATCGTTATTCCGCCTTGCCAGGTGTTCATCCCTTGGCCAAAGCCTCCCCCTCACCGCCAAGCGCCCTGCGATAGTGTTTGCGCCGTTGGCGCGAAAGTTTACACGTGCATTGCCCAAGTGGTCTTTGATGGTGTAGTCGTAGTAGAACGCTGTGCCATAATCAAATTGTTTTTTCAACGGCTGTGGCGATTGTTTTTTTGGCTTTTTCCCAGTTGAATTTTTTGTCCAAAACATCCAAATTTCCATCCAAATCTGCATCTTCAAACCAGGTGAGGCTCTTATACACGTGAAAAAGCGTTGAATGCTTGTACATGTGTGCATACCACTCCATGATTTCGGTGAGCGAAAAACGTTGCAACAAAAAATACAGGTCGCAAAAGTCCTTTTTCCTGCCCCGACCCGTAATGGCATCAATTTTCATACTAGCAATGTCCTTGATATTTGCCAGGCGAATGCCTTCGGTGGAAATAATTGCTTCTGCAAACGGGTATTTGAACCGGATAAAATCCACTTTAATACCTTCTATTTCGGCTATTAAAGTCTGTTTTTGAGAAAAAAGAACATTGGGTTCATATCCTTCCTCTACCAGGTGATGCAATATATCCAATGCCTGAAAATCATTTGGGCTGAACAAGTCGAGGTCGACCGACTTTCGGTGACCAATTTGCAGGGATAAAGCCGTGCCGCCAACGAGGCTGAAAGGTCGCAGCACTTCATCGCGCATCAGACGCTTTAATAATCCCAATGTGAGGGGTTCGACTGTTTGAGTATGTAGCATCTGAAATTATTGACCGGTTCGCGGAAATAGGCGGCGCAAAATGCCAGCGTCTGTTTGTCCAAATACCGGATCTGCATACTTTCTGCCTTGATGGTAGATTTGCCAAAATAGTTCTTTATCAAAAACCAATCGGACAGCGTCCCATGCGTCAGGGTACGCTCTATGATAAAGCGTTTGTGCCGCTCAAAATCCAGCGTCGTTTTGTCCACGTCCCAAAACAATGAGGGGCTGAAATCTTCGATGCTTATGTTCTTTTTCATGCTGGGTGGCTTTTTTGTATCTTTTGATTTGAGGTGGCAAACTTAAATTTATATGCCTCCTCATGCTGTTTACCTCAGCGAAGGTGGCACAAACGCCGCAAAATACGAATGTTCTAATCATCCGTACAGCGGCCTTCGGAAAAATATATCGCCTCCAGGTTCGCACCAGAATACTCGATGCCGCTGATGTAGTTTTTGGTGGCCCCGCCGCCTGTGAGGGCCTTGCTCAGTTTTTCGCCATCGACGGTGTATGACGTTGGCGCCTTTGGTGAAGGACTGGGGGAGCTTGAGGTAGTTGTAGGCGAAGGTGCAGCCTTTGTGGTTGTCCACATTCATGTTGCCGTTGTGAGAAACAAAACCACCCCGTAGTGCGCCCCTTCACTCAATCCTCCTCTTCCCAAGCCCCCTCCTGTTTCCCGCGCCGCGCCGACTTCACCACCGAGCGCTGCTTTTTATCCTTCAAACGTTTAATAACAACCGCTTTCGGCACTTTAGTAGGCTTGCGCACCTTCATCTTTTGAATGGCTTTGGCAACCAGGCGCAGCAGTTTTTCCTCCGCCAGGGTTTTGTTCATCAGTTGCGAACGATCGGTCTGGTTGCTGACGGCGAGTATGCCTTCGCCGGAAATTTTGTTGGCTAATTTTTCAAAAACCAGGGCTTTTTCGGCTTCGTCCAGGGCATTGGATGCTGCCACGTCGAACAGGGCTTCTGCCTTGGTTTCCACCTTGTTCACGTTTTGCCCTCCCTTGCCACCCGATCGGGCAGTGCGGAAGCTGAGTTCTTGTTTGAGCAGTTCCCCGTTCATTTTAATGTGCTAATTTACTATGATTCGCCTGATTTTTCTGATTGACAATGATTGATTCAACTGATTTTGAATTGATTACAAACATCGGTCAACACAAAACCTGGCCGCCTGAGGTAAATGATAAGGTGCGTTGGTATGGCAGTGGTTTTGTCGAAGGCTAACACGTATTGGGATAAAATGGTTTCAATTTGAAAAAATGGATTGGGATTGCGTGCAATTTCCCATTTTTGAGGCGAAGTTTACTGTGATTTAAGTGATTTTGAATGATTTGAGTGAAACTAATGCTTGATTTTAAAATGATTGTCGCATTTCGTCATTCATGACCACTTTGCGTTGACTATAAGCACCTCCTTATGAAAAAGAAAGCCCAATCCCCTGTTCCTGCCTCCAATCCCGATAAGGTATATTGGGTCATAATGGGCATTGCATTGCTCCTTGTTTTGTACGCGAGGCTTTCCTTGTTGGCGATGCCGCTGGAGCGCGACGAAGGTGGTTTTGCCTATATCGGGCAGCGGCTTTTCGGCAACCAACAGCTGTACACCGATGTGTTCGACAACAAACTCCCCGGATTGTATTTCCTGTACTGGATATTTACCCATTTGCCGCTTGGCGCAGAGAAGGGGGTTCACTTGGGTTTATTGCTGCTGCAGGCCGGCGCCCTGGCCTTGTTTTTCGGCTGGGTGCGAAAGGCTTTCAATTTTCAGGTGGCGGCGATTGGAACATCGCTTTTTGCCGTGGCGGTGCTGATGCCAGGTGTTTTGGGTTTCGCAGCGCACGCTACCCAGTTGATGCTGCTACCGGTTATGGCAGGCTTGTACCTGCTTTGGGATTATTTATACGTTGAGAACCGGAGCCAATGGTGGCGCCTGGCGCTTTCGGGACTATTGCTCGGCTTTGCCTTTACGGTGAAACAACCGGCCATTGTATTCAGCGTTTTTGCCCTGGGCGCACTGTTGTTGGGCCCTGGCAGTTTGCTCCTTAAACTTGGCCGGGGTTTTGTCCTGGGCTTTTTCGCCTTGCTGCCGTTTGCTGCCATGGCCGCCTACTTTTACCTGCAAGGGCGCTTCGGCGATTTTTGGCTGTGGACCTACACTTTGCCCGCTGCTCAAACGCTGGAAACCGATGATGCGGCAAAATTTTTAGGCCAAATGCTGCCACGCGTCGTGGACGATAACTGGCTTTTTTGGAGCATGGGCATCTTGTCGTTGTTTTTTTTACCATTCAGCGGTTTCGGCAAAGCTGCCCGTTTTTGGGCTTTGGGCTTGCTGGTCCTGTCCTTGCTCTCCACAGCGATCGGCCTGGGTTTTATGCCCCATTATTTCGTCCCGGTTGTTCCTTTTGCGGCGCTTGGAACGGCGGCATGCCTGTACGGCGCCGTGACAAAGTTTGGCTCCGGCATCAAATACTTGTTTGCAACGCTTGGCGGCATTGTCGTTTTCCTTCCCGTGTTGCTGAATTACAGCTACTTTTTCAAGCCTGATTACCCTGAAATCCTTGAAAAATGCTACCACTGGAATGGTTTTGCAGAAGCAAAGGCGATATCCAAGGAATTGAACAAGCGCTTGAAACCAGGAGAGCGCGTTGCCGTGCTGGGCTCCGAGCCAGAGATTAATTTTTACACCAATACCGATCATTGCTCGCCGCATCTTTATCTGTATCCATTGCTTCGGGAACACAAATTGACTGCGCAATACAAGCAGCAATACCTGCGCGATATTTTTTCTTGCAATGCCGAATACGTGGTGCTAACGGCCAGCGAGGCTTCCTGGGCGCCAGGTTTTGGTGAGTTGCCCTATTTTAAAGGCGATATTTTTCCGAAAATAACCGAACGCTACACCCTGATCGGACGCGCCAACATCGGGCAGATAC
>CAYVPM010000011.1:0-13151 GCA_964453475.1 uncultured Saprospiraceae bacterium
GGCTAGAGAGGTTGGCGCGGCGCTTCAAGCAAGGAGCCAGGCAAGGAAAGGGTTAGTCAGGTTACTCGGCGACCTGCCAGACATGGTCGAAGCGATAGCCACAGACCGCGAACGGCTCGCCGTTGATTTCGGCTGGCAGGAATTTCGCGGTGAGCGCCCAATCCAGCGTCGCCGTATCGAGCACCTCGAAGCCGGATGACCGCACAACGCGAATGTCGGCAAGCCGGCCTTCCAGCGTCACGCATGTCTCGAGTGTCGTGACGCCGGCAAACTCCTCGCGCACGGCAACCTCAGGATAGTCCGGCGGCTCGGTTTCTTCCGAGACGGACGGGCGGCGCGTGACGCCGGGCAGGTCGTTCTTCCACTGGACGAAGAAGCGCGGGCGGGCGCCGCCTGCGCCGGGCGCGCTGGCGTCCGGAGCGGCAGTGACGATGGCCGGGCCCGCTAATGCGGGATCGGGATTGCTCGACGGCGTGGCGCATCCGCCTGCGATGAGCGCTACACAAGCGAGGGCAGCAGCGGACAACGCCAAGCCAGACCGGATCTCGCCCGTTCGATCAACACGTGCTGCTTGCATGTCGCCCTCCGTCCACCTGAAGACGCGCAATACGGCATGTGTGCCATCGGCGCGCGGCGAGCGCCACTGAACTCCCTGAAAGAGTGAGTCTTCAGGTCGTTAGCAGGCTTCTCAGCTGGCGTTGACGATCTTCTGCCATTCCTCGGGCGACATGAATCCATCGCTGTTGGTGTCGATGTATTGCTTGAACACAAAGGCGTGGTAGCCGAGGAATTCACGTTGCGTCAGCGTGCGTCCGCCTTCGGCATTTGAAGCTTTGAACACGGCCTGCGCATTCATCTTGGCCTTGCCCTGAAGCGACTCCTTGAACTCGCCGACGTTGAGTTCGCCATCCGCGTCCTTGTCGAACTGCGCGAGGCGCGGCTGCTGCCAGGTGAGGTATTCGTTGAGGCCGACCTTCCCGTCGCCCGTCTTGTCCAGATAGGCGATCACCATTTCCGGCTGCTGGGCCATGGCGGCCGGGGCAGCCAGAGCAGCAGCCAAAATCACGCCGCACGCGAGCGTCAGGGCATTGCGCATGTTTTGGGCCTCCCCCATGTCGTGGTCACCGGGAGCGCTGCCCGGAGCCTGTTTTCTACCGGCAATGATACCAGTTCAAACCAAAAGCTGTTGAGTTGGGCGATCGATTTTACCAGGCCTTGGTAGGTCACCGGTTTTGTAATAAAGCAATTGACCCCGAGGTTGTAGCTGCGCAGCACGTCTTCTTCTGCTCTTGAGGTAGAAAAAATGGAAACCGGGATGGATTTCAGGCTTTCGTCTTTTTTTATTTCACGGAGTGCCTCCCTCCCATCCATGCGTGGCATATTCAGGTCGAGCAGGATGAGGCTGGGCCTGGGGCTGCTCTCCGGGTCGGCAAAGGCGCCCTGGCGGTTCAAATAATCCAGGAGTTCAACACCGTCTTTGACAAAGAACAGTTCATTTTTTATTTGAAGTTCTTCAAAAGCTTCCTTTGTCATAAGCCGGTCGTCAGCGTCGTCGTCAGCAATAAGGATCACTAAATTTTTTTCGGATTTCATACAATGAATTTTAGCTTAAACAAAGGATTTGGAAAAAACATGGCGTTACTGCCTCATTCAGGGATTATTCGTATCTTCAATGGGCTGGCGGGTTGCCAGCACGATGTGGAACGTTGCGCCATTGCCCGGCGAAGATTTTGCCCAGATGATGCCGCCGTGGTTTTGGGTCACTTTTTTACAAATTGCCAACCCGATGCCCGTTCCTTCGTATTCGGAGCGGCCGTGCAGGCGTTTGAAGGGCGTGAAGATTGTTTCGGCGTAGCTGTTTTCAAAGCCGATGCCGTTGTCTTCAATTTGGATGTGCACATAATCTTGTGTGGTGTCTAAGCTGTATTCATTTTTTTGCGATTCAGACAAGAATTCATGGTTTATCTTTATAATGGAGGGCTGGTTTTCCTTGGCAAATTTCAGGGAGTTGGTCAGGATATTCAGAAACAACTGGTGCATTTGGGTAGGAATGGCCTCTATGGTCGGCAACGGGGAGGCGGGGAGTATGACCGATGATTTATGATGCGCCATGCTTATTTCCAGGTCTGCGGCAACTTCCGAGAGAATCTCATTCAGGTTTGTGGGCTTGAAATAGTCTGCGTTTCTTTTGGTGCGCGATAAGGCCAGCAGGTTTTCGATCAAAATCCGCATCCTGGCAGCGCCATCTATGATGCGGTCCAGGTATAGTACGCAATCTGGGTGCAAGCTATCGCCGGATTTCTCTTTCAGGCGCTCACTGAAAGTGGTGATCTTGCGAAGCGGCTCCTGCAGGTCGTGCGATGCCACATAGGCGAACTCTTCCATTTCTTTATAAGATTTAGCAAGCTCCGTGTTCTTTGCTTCCAGTGCTTTTTGGGCATTTTTAATTTGTGTAACATTGGCGGTAGAGCCGATGGCGTAAACGGGCTTGTCTTTGTGCCATTTGGTCACACTGGTACGCGTAATAACATGCTGTGTTTTCCCGGTATATGTATTTAAAGTGATTTCCAATGGTTCTGACTGAACATTGCCTTTGAAGGCTTGCGGGTTCTGAACCATACCGTTGACAAGCTCCCTGTGTTCCGGCGACAAATGTTTTAAATAATGCGATATTGGCATCCATTGGTTGTTCCGCAACGAGGGCGGGTATTCCAGCATTTCCCAAAAGCCGTCTGACCATTTCACTTCGTTTTTCAGCATATCCCATTCCCAGGCCCCGAAGGCAAAAGATTCTTCCGCAGCCCGGGCCACCACCTCCAATTCCATGGCCCTGGCTTCCAGCATGACCTTTTCGGTGATGTCTTCCGATACGCAAAAGTATTCAGAAGGCGTACCGTCTTCAAGGAGTTTGAATACCGAGATAGTGGTTTCCAAATAGACCACCTTGCCTTCCTTCGCCCTGAGCTTTACTTTTATCTTGACAGCATCGTTGCCTTTTATCTGTGCGAGCCGCGGGCCGAGTTCCATCATGCTTTGAATGTCGTCCGCTTCCATCATATCCAGCAAGCCCCCTTCCATTTTGTGCAGGTCTTGCAAGTCGAAGCCCAGGAATTCAGTCACTTTTCTGTTGGCGTACAGCAGTTTGAAGTTGGATGCCTTGGTGATAAAAACCATGTAGGGCATGTCTTGGCTGATTTTACGGAACATCCTCATCCCGATTTCTTCCGGGCTGTACGCTGTTGACTGAAAATAATCTTTTGAATACATGTTTGTTACATAGTTAGATGTTATAGTACTTTATTTTGTTGTACAGGGTTTTCCTGTCGATATTCAACAAGGCGGCGGCTTTGCTTTTGTTGAAATTCGTTTTGCGCAAAGCGTTCAGGATCACTTCGCTTTCTGCCTCAATGGCGGCAGATTTCAGGCTTCCCTGGCTTTTTGGGGGTTCGCTTGCCATTGGCGCTGCCGCTTCGGGCACGGGCTGGTACTGGGCTTGGTCGCTGATCTCTGAGAACAGTAGTTTTTCGTGGTTGACGATCTCAAAGGGCAGGTGTTTGGCCTGTATGGCTTCGCTGTTGCACAACAGGGTTGCTCTTTTGAGCACGTTTTTCAGTTCCCTTAAATTCCCGTACCAGGGGTAATTGCCAAACAAATCCACTACTTCTTGGGAAAACCCCGCCACACTTTTGCCCAGTTCGGCATTTATTTGCTCCAGGAAGTGTGCCGCGAACATCATGATGTCGGGCCCGCGCTCGCGCAAGGGCGGCACATCAATGCTGAACTCGTTGAACCGGTGGTACAAGTCCTCCCGGAACTTTCCGCTTCGGCTGAAGTCCCACAGTTTTTCGTTGCTGGCTATGATGATGCGCACATCTATGTCTATCTGTTTGCTGCCGCCTATTCGCATCAACTGTCGCTCCTGCATTACCCGCAAGAGGGATACTTGAACCTCGTAGGACAAATTGGCAATCTCATCCAGAAAGAGCGTACCGCCGTTGGCACGCTCGAAATGGCCGATCTTTTGCTCCAGCGCCCCTGTAAACGCACCTTTTTCATGCCCGAACAGCTCGCTGCCCGCAAGTTGGGGTGAGATCGCTCCGCAGTCCATCGCGACAAATGGCTGTTTCGACCGCGTGCTGAGGCGGTGTATTTCAGTGGCCACACCTTCTTTACCCGACCCGCTTTCACCGTAAATGATGACGCTGTAATTGGTGGGTGCAACAAGTTGGATTTGTTTTTTCAGGTTTTGAGACACGGCGCTTTCGCCAAAAATATAGCCCTGAAGTGGTTTTGATTGCTGCCGGCGGACAGGTTTTTCAGCTTCCGGTCCGGAATGCCCGGTGACAGGCGCCTTGTTTTCGCTTTCCGCCGGGTTCTCCAGCGCACGTTGGATGGTATGTAGAATCTCTTCCGGGAAAAGTGGCTTGGTAAGGTAATCGAAGGCGCCCAACTTCATGACATTGACGGCTACCTTGATGTCCGAGTATCCCGTCATGATGATGACGGGCACATTCGGGAATTTTTCTTTTATGAGCGACAGCATTTTTGCGCCATCTATTTTTCCGAGGCGGAAATCGCTCAAGACCAGGTCGGGTTGGAAGCTGTCCAGCAAATCCAAGCCCTTTGTGCCCTCGGTAGCATATTCAACAGCGTACCCTTTTTTAGTGAGATAGCGGTTCAACAGCATACAGATGTCGATTTCATCGTCGATTATGAGTATTTTTTGCATGGTCAACTTTATTTTCTGGTTAAGGTGCTTTAGGGCATTTTTGAACAAGAGCCCTGCTTCGTCAGGTCACTTGTCGCCGCAGCGCCGCGATGGGAATACGGAGCAGGTCGCGGTACTTGGCTACTGTTCTTCTCGCTACCGGGTAGCCTCTTTCTGCCAGCATGGTACAGATTTCGGTGTCGTTCAAGGGGGCGGATTTTGATTCGGCTGCAATTATATCGAGTAGACTATCCTGAATATCCTGGTTGTTCAGCTCACGTCCGTCCATTGAGGTGAAGGTATGGACAAAAAGGTCTTTCAGGTTGATGTTGCCGAAAGGGGTTTGGGCATATTTGGAACTTGTTACCCTGGATACGGTGCTTATGTCCATGCCCACGTAGGCGGCCACATCGCGCAACACCATCGGTTTCAACACTTTAGGATCGCCGCTGAGAAAGTAATCGCGCTGTAAAACTGCTATGACCCGCATGACCCGCAACATGGTGTCGTCGCGCTGTCGCAGCGCCTCTATCAGCCAATTGGCGTCCTGGATTTTTTTCTGGATAAACTGTACCGCTTTTTTATCCTGGGTGCTTTTCAGCATCGCCATTGCATCGTCTGCGATTTTGAGTGTTTCGGCACGACCATTTGTCAGGGTGACAAAAATCTCGTCGCCATCCACTTCTACCACATATTCCGGGATGATGGTATCGGCGCTCAATGTCCCTTCATCCGAGTGGCCGCGCAATGGTTGCGGGTTAAGGCTGGTGATGTACTCCAGTGCGTAGCCAAGGTCTTCATCGTCGATACCAAGCTCGGTCTTTATGGCTGCGTAGTCATGGGCAGCCAAGGCTTCCATGTACCCGGAGACAAGCCTTAGGGGGAGATCGACCCGGAAACCCTGGGCCTGGTGGCGCTTCAGTTGCAGCAAAAGGCATTCTTGAAGGTTGCGGGCCCCAATGCCGGGTGGGTCCAATTGTTGCACTTGCTGCAAGGCTGCCAGCAATTCTTCCGCGCTGAAAAAGCTGTTTTTGGAAAAGGAAATATCATCGGCCAGAGTATCCAGGTCGGTAGGCAGAAACCCGGCATCGTCCAGGGAATCAACGATATAGGTGCAAAGGCTGCGCATCCGCTCGTCGATGGGCAAAAAGCTGCATTGGGACCTTAACTCATCGCGCTCATTTGTCAATTGCACTGCTGGCGCCTGGTAATGGTCTTCTGATTCATATCCGCGTTCCGTCTTTGAATTGTAATCGGGAATTTCGTCCTCGAGCCCCCTGAATTCAAATGGGTTGTCTTCAGCATCGTCGTCGTTCTGAGGCGCCTCCGGGCTGTGAAAGGCTTCGGACAGCTCCTGATCCGGGGTTGGCTCCAAAAATGGATTCTCATCGATTTCTTTCTGCAGGTAATTTTCAAGTTCAGGCACATTGAGGTGCAGCAAGTTCAAAAACTGAATTTGCTGCGGCAATATCTTGAGTGTTTGCACCTGCGCGTGCTGCTGGACATTAGACTGGCGTTGCATGAATCGATTTTATTTATCTTTGCCGCCTTTTTTAACAAGGTTTTTCCATGTTGTGGATTCGGCAATCAAGTATTTATGTTTATCTTACAATCGGAACGCTCTTGTTTCTGGTCTTGTATTCCTATTTCCAGTTTGGTCAGTTTAAAAAATATACCAATTATGTAGAGCATACATACAAGGTAATGAACACCACAGAACGTCTGAAGGGCAGTATTTCAAAGATTATTGCGCTCAGAAGGGGCTTTATCCTTGAACCAACGCCCGAAACCAAAACACAGATACTGGCGGAAGGCAAAATACTTTCCGATCTGGTCGATTCGCTAGAATACCAGACCTTGGGCAATAATGTCCAAACCAGCAACATCAAGCAGATCCGCGAGATGATAAAGTTGTCGGGTTTACGATCTGAACAATGGTTCCCCGAAAAGGACCTTTCCATTCCGATTGACTCCATGCGTTCGGAGATACGAAAAGCCAAACCGCATTTGGACGCTGCATACGCAAGGCTTGAAAAGATACGCGAGATCGAAAACAATTTCCTCAATATACGGGCTTCTTTGCAAAACGATTCGGGCCGTACCATGCCTGTATTGCTGATGGTTACCGGGTTCATGGCCATTATCATGCTGGTTTACGCATTTATGCTCATTAGCAACGATTTAAAAGCCCGGTTAGCCGCAAAAATTGTCCTTGAAAAAAACGTCCGCGACCTCAATTTAGCCAACGAAGAACTGGAGCGTTTTGCATTCCTGGCGTCGCACAACCTGAAAGAGCCCCTGCGCAAGGCCCGCACTTTCATCAGCAGGCTCACCGAAGAGGCATCCTCAGCTGATGGCAACGCCCGGGAATTGCACAAAGTGGAGTTGTCTTTAGGCCGATTGCAAACCATGCTGGACGACTTGCTGGCATACACCAGACTTTTGCACCACCAAGAAAACAAGGAACTGGTCGACTTAAACAAGGTTATAAAAGCAGTTATCAAAGAGTTTGAAAAAGATATTGCCGAATGTGGACTGGTTACAGAAATGACGATGCTGCCGACGGTACAAGGATACCCGCAACAAGTGGCCTTGGTATTTCGGCATTTGCTGTCCAATGCGCTAAAATACAGAAAGCAGGACACAACGCCGGTTGTTTCGATTACTTCAGATTTCAATGATGCTGATTCCACACAGGTTATTGTGTTTTCTGACAATGGGATCGGTTTTGAAACAAAATACAATCAAAAGATTTTTGAGGTTTTTGGGCGCTTGCACACAAAGGATGAATACGAAGGTACAGGAATCGGACTGGCTATTTGCCGCCGAGCCATGTTCAACCATCATGGCGTCATCACCGTTGATTCCAAACCGGGGGTCGGCAGCAAATTCAGCCTGCATTTTCCATATTGAATTGCAGGACGCAACCGCCGGTTCGATACAATGCTGCCAACGCTAAATTGCTTCAGGTTGGCAGACTAATACGATATACACCAATATTTTTTGTTCCATAGTGTGGAGCGGCTTAGAAGAATACAATCCCTGTTACCAAAAGGTCCATGTTGATGTTGGCTTTTGCAGCTACATTCATGCTCAACAAGCTTAAGGTACTGCTGATCACATCCAACTGGAGTTCGCCTTTTGCCTGTAGTGTGCCATTCATATTCAGTTTATAGGAGATGAAATGCAGTTCGTAAGTACCTGACTCCAGAAAAGAGAGGTTGAAAGTGCCGTCTGGTGCGAGTACCGAACTTGTTACAGCGTTTTTGAACTGGATTTGAGAGGCGCCTTGCGGAAATTTTTCCGTGTTGATATCGTACGCACCTTTCTCATAGGCATACACGACAACCTTGTCGCTACCCGAGACACCGTCTGTGCAATCTCCGGTTATGGTTCCTGTCTGGGTTTTGTCCACTACCCTCACAGCAGCTTGCAGTTCGGGGTCGGTGACAAACGTAAACTCTGTTGTAGAACCGGGTTTGTACACGATGGCTTTTCTCAGGTCCATATCCACTACTACAGGCGTCGTTTCATTTGACCTGGTGGTAAAGTTTCCCTTGCCTTTAATGGTCATTTGGCTGCCGCCTTCGAGCTTCCTTTTTGCGTTTTGGGCGTCTTTTACATAACAGCCGGGGCTATCGCCGTTGGCATCTGTTTCGGTGTCGAGTACCAGCACGATCTCGCTGTACGATTTGGCGTCTATTTCTCCTTCACCCAGCAGTTTTGTCTGGCCCTTTTGGAAGGAAAGCAGGTCGAAAGTTGTTTTTCCGTCAAAACCCGACCAGGAATTTCCATCAATTTTAACGTCGACAACGGTAATAAAAACGGCTTGAACATTTGGATCATCGATGGGGGCATCGGTAATCTCTACCCTGGCGCGGGCAGGAGTATTATCGACAGGAGGGTTAATCGGGTCTTTCAAGCATGAAGTGGCGCTGAAAAGGACAGCGCAGAAAAGTATCGCTGTCATGAGGCTGTTGAACGATCGGTGTATCATGATTTTTAATTTTTGAGTGATTAAATGTTCGATTTGTGCAAGCGCACTTTTATACAATGAATTATTGGTTGAGGCCGGTATTGGAGTTGGTATTTCGGGCATTACGGGAGAAATAAAAATGTATGCCAACTACAAAATCCCACGCAGTGGTTACCGTTCGGGTAGTTTGGCTGGCTCCATCCAGCAGGAATTCGTTGCGGCTGATACCATAGTTGTACTTTGCCTGCGCATCCAGTGAGACGCGGTCATTGGAAAAAATAGCGTAACCAGGCCCTGCGCCAAAGGTCATCAGGGTCGTATTCACCCTTTGGGCATCAACGGCATCGCTTATCTCGGTGTCAGATTTTCCATATCCATATACGGCGCCGAGGAACAGTGCCTGATCGCCGGCAAAAGGAAAAAAGACGCGGGTGAAAGGGCCAAAAAGCAATTTCGTGTCAGCTGTTTTTTGAATACCAATTACATTGCTGTTGGTGTTGTTCTGCGAGGAACTTACCAGGTAGTCCATCCCAAGTCCGACCTCAAAGCAGTTCGTCACGAAATAACCGATGGTTGGTGTAAGGTGAATTTGAAAGGCTGTATTCCCACCTTCTTTTATGCCTCCGGCACTTTGAATTTTGATGGTTGTCACAGCGTTGGTATAGCCAAGGCCGGAGCCGACGGAAAAGTTGCCGCCCAAAAGGGCTTGGTTTTGAGCGGTTCCGGTAAAACAGAACAACAGCATGGCGGCGGCAAAGAGCGAGGATATGCGAAGTGGGCAGTTCATATTTTTGCAATTTAGTTCGTGATGATAGGATATGAATGGTGTGTCCACTGATGTAAAAAAGGCCATTCCACAGGTGTGCCTTCCATAAGCAGTTCATAATCGTGTATTTTATTTCCCATGAGACTGCATTTGGGCATTAATTTGCCCATTTTAGGCAAAACGATCACGGTAACTTATCCTGCCAGGCCGCTGTGCGCATGAGGACTTCTGTTATATCCTGTATAAGGCTAAAAAAGGGGTTGTGTCAAAAGGCTTGGCTAAGAAAAACGAACCGATTTTAATTTCGTTCGAGCGCTTAGACCTTCCAGGTTTTGAAAACCTGGAAGGTCTTGGCCAAGAAAATCGAAATAAAGTTTGGCGGCATTTTCAATTTTAAACCTTTTGACACAACCCCAATGTGCGAAGCTGTTTCCTTAGCTTCATGACATCCTTGGTATTGTTTGCAACAAGCTTCTGTCGATTTTCTTTATAAACCCATATTCCAATGGGAAATTTGGCAGCCATGCTCGAATTGTGTGGCAATTTTTCCACACTTTTTTTGAAAAACATGTATTTCAGCCTGGTTGTGGCTGGAATCGTTTTTGTAAGCTGAGGCTTTAAATCTAGATCTGTTATGATAAAGCTCAATGATTCAGCAAAACTCTTTTTTAGCATTGGTTCCATCATGCTGCTCGTGATCAGTATGTATTACCTCCGGCCACTGCTGGCGCCCCTGAGTTTTTCATTTATTTTGGCCGTCGTATTGTTGCCTCCAACAGCCTACCTGGAGCGTCGCGGGCTTGCCCCTTTCCTTGCAGCATTTTTAACGGTTTTATTTACCACGGTATTGGTGGTGGGGTTGATTGTGGCAGCGACCTGGGAGGTTTCTTTACTGAGCGACAATTCAACCAAGCTTATAACAAAAATGGAGACACGGATCAACCAGGGCATTGCCGGGGTGACCCAGGCGTTGCCACAGCTGAAACAGCAGAAAATAATCAATTACAAGTTGCGCACAGGTGATTTGTTAAAAAAGGTTGCGGAGAAGATCGGGAACTCTGCCTCTGGCCTCGTCGATTTTGTAGCGACAGCGCTTCTGATGCCTTTGTTTGTCTTTTTCCTGCTCTGTTATCGCCAGTTTTTCCGAAAATTTCTGCATCGGGTTATTGACCGGGAGAACAAGCAGGTCGACCAGGTGCTGCACAAAATTTATCAGGTAACAAGGAGCTATTTGGCCGGGATGGTCATGGTCATGGCCATTGTAGGCGTATTGAACACAATAGGGCTTCTGATAATCGGGGTGCCGTACGGTGTGTTTTTCGCCATCGTTGCTTCGCTGCTAATGGTCGTGCCCTACATTGGCGTGTTCATAGGTTCGCTCCTGCCCTGTATTATGGCATTGGTGACCTTCAATTCCCCCTGGCCTGCCATGGCTGTGATTGCCTGGATGGGCGTTGTGCAAATGCTTGAAGGCAATTTTATCAGCCCCAACCTGATGGGCTCAAAAGTCAGCATCAATCCCTTTGCCGCCATCATTTCCCTGATTTTGATGGGGCAGCTATGGGGTATTGCCGGATTGGCGCTTGCGATTCCATTTGTTGCCATCTTGAAAATCATTCTCGATGCCATCCCTGAAACAGAACCTTACGGGATGTTGTTGGGTGAAGTCCAGCATGAAGTCAAAAACAAAGACAAGCCTGGAAAAAAAGCCAAACTGGATAAAATTGCAGTGTAACACTTTTCCACCCTTTTGCCCAAAATGGGGAAATTTATACACGGCCTTTGGATGGAACAACAATTTTAACAGTACTGGAACTAAACACAATTCTTATCATTAAATACCAACATGCGGTAATATCATCCGCTACAAAACTCATTTATTATGAAGAAGTCAATGCTGATTCTAACAACCATTATGCTGACAGCTGCCACGACATTTGCCCAGTTTGGCATCAAGGGCGGTACCAACTTTGCGACCATCGCTGAAGAAGGTGAAGACGTATCACGTGATGACATCAAGAACCGCTCTATCAACGGTCTGGTCCTTGGCCTTACCTACGAAGCGAATATTGCCGACATCATTTCCATACAACCTGAGCTGCTTTTTGCCCAGAGCGGTGGCAGTAACAGCTACACGGTGCTTGGAACAACGACCAGAACCAAGTACAAGATCAATTATCTGGAGCTGCCCGTACTGGCAAAGCTCAAATTCGGCAATACCGGTCAGGAAGGTTTCGGGTTTCACATTGCCGCCGGGCCCTGGCTCGGATTTGCACTGAACGGCCATTACAACAGGAAGGTAACAGCAGGTGAGACCACTATTTCGGAGGTTGACCGCGACTACTCTTTCGACGATCAGGATGATGCCAAGCGTCTCAACTATGGCTTGATCGGCGCCGCCGGCATCAGCTTCGGCCACCTTGTTTTCGACCTGAGGTACAACTACGGGATCAACAACCTGCTCGACAACGATGCCAATAATAACAACGACAACAAACCTGTGCTGCAAACCCGGGGCGTTGCCCTTACCCTTGGTTATACCTTTTAAATAAACCTACCTGATGGGCGCGAAAACAGGGGATTCATATCCTTGCTATCGCAGCCCATGGCTAATCCTAACGGCCAAATTGTAATTCCAAGGGGCTTGGCCATCTTTCTTCCTGCCAAGCCCCACTTTTTCAACATTTTTAACGAACAACATCATGCTAAGGAAATTCTCATGGTTCCTGATGGCCACTTTTGTCATCGGAACAGGATGCGCGAGCCTCAAAAAGAACAAAAACGCTGCCATCGGGGCAGGCGCCGGCATCGCCATTGGCGGCGCAATAGGCGCCCTTATCGGCAAAAAGAACGATAACACTGCCGGGGGCGTCATCATCGGCGCTGCTGTGGGCGGCGTAGCCGGCGGCGCGATCGGCAAGTACATGGACAAGCAAAAACGCGAGCTCGAAGAAAAGCTCGGCAATTCTGCTGAAGTAGAGCGCGTCGGCGAAGGCATCAAGGTAACATTCGATTCCGGGTTGCTTTTTGCTTTCAACTCTTCGGAGCTCACTGCCGCCATGAAAACCAACCTGCGCGATTTTGCCGAGACACTGAAAACGTACGACAAAACCGTAGTGCTCATCGACGGCCATACGGATTCAAAAGGCAGCGAGGAGTACAACCTCAAGCTGTCGGACCGCCGGGCCAAGGCAGTTTCGAACTACCTGAACACAGCAGGGGTGAGCAATTCCCGCCTGGGCACCCGCGGGTTTGGCGAATCCAAGCCCGTAGGCAGCAATGAAACAGAGCAGGGGCGGAAACAGAACCGCCGCGTTGAAGTGGCCATTTGGGCCGACGACGAGCTGAAAAAACAGGCCCAGGAAGGCCAGATAAAATAAATTAGTTCACCAGTAAAATCTAAAAAAATGGATACCAACACCTTGATCATCTTGATCCTCGTCGGCGCAATGGCCGGATGGCTCGCCGGAGAAATCCGCCGCGGGTATGGATACGGCCTTGGCGGCAACATCGTCATTGGCATCATCGGCAGCTTTGTTGGCCGCTGGTTGTTTGCCCAAATGGGCATCGGCATGGGCGGCGGCTTGCTCGGCGCTATTCTGGTTGCCTTGATAGGGGCACTCGTATTATTGTTTCTGATCGGCTTGGTCAAAAGGCCGTAATCCAAGACACCTGATTGTATTATTTTCATAGCTGACAGC
>CAYVPM010000012.1:0-12888 GCA_964453475.1 uncultured Saprospiraceae bacterium
ATAAAGCTGCTGCCCCAAATCAGGGATAGGAGGATGAGGTACATCCACTTGGTGTAAGACGGGTTCGTATGCATAACACCCTATCTGCTGTACGTTTTAATGTATGCGGGTACCGCCAGGCCCTGTTTCCCGGCTTCGTCCGTAATTGCTTCGAACGGTATAATCTGAAGCGGCAGCACGCCTGCCCATACCTCCAGATTCATATCTTCCGGATCATCGCCAACGCCGCCATCCCGAAACTTGACCGAAGCCTCCTCAATTTCCACCGCGATGAACATCGTCTTTTTCATATCACTTGCGCTCGGGTGTCGCGCTTCCGCCCAACGGCCAGGGACAACATGTTCGGTGAAGCGCTCAGCCGCCAGCCAGCGCTCTTCGTCTGTTTCCACCAATCGTCCTTTCCCAAAGGCCACCACGGAACGGTAATTCATGGAGTGATTGAAGACAGAGCGCGCCAACACCAAGCCATCCACGATTGTGACACTCACGCATACAGGGATACCTTTCGCCAACTGCATGAAAAAATGACTGCCAACTGAGCCATGCAAGTACAGGGTGTTTTCGACCCGGCAATAACCCGTTGGGATGATAAAGGGCTGGTTGTCAATATTAAAGGCGACATGGCAGACCAGCCCTTCGTCCAAAATGGCGTTGCGCGTGTTGGGGTCTGGGTCGTAGCGTTTGGGATAGTAGCGGCTGCCTTGAATGCGGGAAGTTTTAGTTTTCAAAACCCTTTTTTTTAATGTGATAATTCGACAATGTGATAATTCGATAATGGTACAGCGACAGTTGTTGCCTTGAATGGAGGATTGGGGTGGCAAGGGGTTTATGCTGTGGGTTGGGCGATGGGGTAATACCGCTCCTGCAATACGCGGAAATGGTGGTTTTGGTGCCCGATGATGGTAAAACCGAGGGCCAGCACGGGCAATTCGGCATTGTACATGATGCCTGTGCGGGCCAGGGCGGTGTCGTCGAAGGAAGCGAACAGCATTTTCGAGCTTTCGCGGACACAGCGCAATTCAGCCAGCAGGTCGGACAAACTGCGGCGATTCGCGCCACAATATTCTGCAAATGTGTTTTCATCGAATCCCGGCAAGAGCGTTTTGTCGTTGCGGGCAAAGCGCAGCGCCCGGTAGGCAAACACGCGCTCCGCATCGGTGATGTGCAACAGCAGCTCCTTGATGCTCCATTTTCCGGGAGCGTACACCTGTTCGCCGATGGCGTGGAGCAAATCCAGGTCGAGCGCATCAATGGCCGCAACGCTTTGCTCAAAAGCTGCTGAAAGCTCCATGTCTTCTACCTGGTTGATATAAGTATCGAAATAGCTCGGGTTGCGGGGCAAGAACGATTTTTTCATGGCTTAATTCTTTTTTAGGATACAAAGTTACGGACATTTCGGACTACCAAAATCGTCCGGTTTTTAAATAGTTGGTAGTCCGATTTGTAAAATAATTTGCACTTTTGCCAGACAAACCTTTTCGTCATGTTGCCTTACGCCACGCTTATTTCCATAGACAAATCGCTCAAAGCGCCCGTTTTTTTGCAGGTAGCGGGCAGTTTGAGCGACAATATCCGGCAGGGCATTATTCCTGTGGGCGCACAATTGCCGGGCAGCCGGGCTATGGCAGGCCTGCTGGGATTGCACCGAAAAACGGTGGTGGCGGCCTATGAGGAATTGTTGGCACAGGGCTGGCTGGAAACCCAAAGCTCCCGCGGCACTTTTGTCAGCGAAAAACTTCCGGAAATGAAGCCAAAACCGTTGGAGCATTTCAAATCATCGGAAAAAAACCAGGCGCCGGGTTTTGCTTTCAGCCCCGATCCGTTGCTTACCCTCCCGATTTACAAAGGCTCCAACGCCCTGGCTTTCAACGACGGGTTCCCCGACGTCCGCCTCGCGCCCTGGGATGCCCTGAGCCGTGCGTACCGCAGCAGTTTGCGCAAAGGGTTCCGGAAAAACCTGCTCTTTTATGGAGAAATAACGGGCGAGCCATCGCTGCGCCAGGTCATGGCCGATTACCTCCGCGAGAGCCGCGCCTTGCCCATCGAGACAGAAAATGTGCTGATCACCCGTGGCACCATGATGGCCATCCATTTGGCCGTAAAATGTATCGTGCAGCCAGGCGAAGTGGTCGTTGTCGGGGAAGTTTCTTACACTTCCTGCAACCTCATCATCCAGCAGGCCGGCGCCGACATGCGCACCGTGCCCGTGGATGCGGGCGGCATTGATGTGGATGCGATCGAAGCATTGTGCAAAAAAATGCCGGTGCGCATGGTGTACGTGACCCCGCACCACCACCACCCCACCACCGTCATCATGCCAGCCGACAGGCGCTTGCGCTTGCTGCAATTGGCCCAACAATACGGTTTTTGCATCCTGGAAGACGATTACGACTTTGATTTCCACTACAACAGCAGTCCCATCCTGCCTTTGGCGGCAGCGGACGCGGGCAGGAACGTGGTGTATGTGGGCTCCTTAAGCAAGGTGTTTTCTCCGGCCCTGCGCGTCGGATACGTCGTGGCGCCGGCGGCGGTGATCAATGCCATGGCCAACCTGCGCCGCATCATCGACCGCCAGGGCGACAATTTGCTGGAAGCCGCCGTGGCGCAGTTGTTCAAGGATGGCGACATGCAACGGCACCTCAAAAAGGCGCAGAAGGTGTACCATGCCCGCCGCGATCTGTTTTGCGACATGCTGCAAACGGAACTGGGCCATATCATTGAATTCAGCAAGCCCACGGGCGGCCTCGCCGTTTGGGCTCGTTTCGACAAATCCATCCCGCTGCTGAAAATGGCCCAACAATGCCGCAAGAATGGGCTTTGGATTTCAGATGGGAGCCATTACGGGCAAAAACTGAATGCGACGCGGCTGGGCTTTGGTTCTACGGATGCGGGGGAAATCGGGGCGGGTATGGAGATATTAAAAAGAAGTGTTGGGGTTTGACCAAATTATCTAAGGTGGAAGCCGCTGCTGTCGCATCGCTTTACAAGTAAAAATTACCAATTTCCGAAATTTGTAGCACCTTGGGTGTTTCTAAAAAGGCTTTTTACAAGTACCTGTAGAGGAAAATTAAATGCCATCTCTTTGAAAAATTGCCCGATGGAAAGGAAATAAAAAACCGGGCACTTTGAGAGAACACCCCTATTTTTGGTGAAAATTTGGTATTATGCTGTCAAAAAAGGTCATAAAAGCTGAAATTTCATCTAATAGTTTGGTCATGCGCCAACACGGGATTAACAAAATTGGCTTGTTTGGTTCCTTTACAAGGCAGGAACAAAAGAAGGGGAGTGATATAGACATACTCATTGACTTTCAACAAGATAAAGAGACTTTTGATAATTTTATGGCTGTTTGTGACCTTTTGGATAATATTTTTAAAGGATATAAGGTGGACGTTGTGACAACGGGTGGCTTAAGCCCATATATAGGCCCTCATATATTAAAAGAGGTTGAGTATGTCCAAATTGCCAATTGAGTATCTACGACATATTTATGACGAGTGTGCGTTTATCAATAAGAGCCTGTCGCCAGATATGGCCAAGGATGACTTGATTGATAACGAAGTACTAAAACGAGCGATAGTTCGGAGGTTAGAAATTATTGGCGAAGCAACTAAAAAGATACCGGCTGATATTAAAGAACAATGGAGTGATGTTCCATGGCGAAACATTGCCGGAATGCGAGACAAGCTCATCCACGACTACATTGGGATCAACTACACAATCGTATGTAGTTAGAAATAAGATACCCGAGATCACACCGATTATTGCGCAAATAATTGATAGCGAATCAAATACATAAAGTGTAGGTAACTCTGTGTGACGGATGTACAAATTTTAAAGTTGTCAAATCTTCCCGGCTTCGCGCCACGGAATTACCTGAAGGCCGCTGCTTCTGATTTGGGTTTCGTCACCACCATAGACTATGGTACCGCCCGATTGTTCGCTTAATTTTTCCCAATAGCGCAAGCCTTTAAAAAAAGTGTCAGCGATGGTTTGGCTGGATTTTATTTCCACTGCCTTTTGTAAGATTCCATTATCTACAATTACGTCCACTTCATTTCCTGTGCTGTCGCGCCAATGAAAGAGGTTGGAGCGTTCACCCCGGTTGAGCCGTGCCTTGAGCATTTCAACGACCATCAGGTTTTCAAAAAGCGCTCCCCGAAATGGGTGCAAGCGCAAGTCTTCTGGCCGGCGGATTCCAAGCAAGTAACAAGCTAAGCCAGTGTCGTAAAAGTAGAGTTTGGGTGATTTTACGATCCGTTTGTTGAAATTCTGAAACCAAGGCGGCAACAGAAACACGATATAACTAGCCTGTAAGATGCCCAACCAAGCCTCCACCGTTTTATCGGACACCCCTGCTTCTAGCGCGATATTTTGCCGATTGAGCAATTGTCCAACGCGACCTGCGCAGAGGGCAATTGTTTTTTCGAAGGCGGCAAGATTGTCGAGGTTGCGGATAGTCCGCACATCTCGCTCAACATAAGTGCGGAGATAGGCAGGAAACCAATTGGCAGCAGGAATACCCTCCGCCCAAAGGGCCGGATACCCACCCTGAAAAATGCAGGTGTCAACATCGTCCAATGCCTTATCCAGGGGCTTCAACTCGGCCAGCGACAAAGGCAGCAAATCCAAATATGCCACGCGACCCGCCAGTGATTGGGTCAGGCTTTGTACCAGCAAAAAATTGTTGGAACCTGTGAGCACGAACTTACCCCGGCGCGGATCTTCATCCAGAATTTGTTGGAGGTAGGACAGAATTTCCGGAGTTCTTTGGATTTCGTCAAGAATCGCTCCGTTAGGGAATTGCCGCAGAAAACCTCTGGGATCCTCCAAAGCAAAGCGGCGAGCATCAGGATTTTCGAGCGAGACGTAGGGCTTTTCAGGAAAGGCAGCACGAGAAAGTGTGGTTTTCCCACTTTGCCTTGGCCCTAAAATGGCTACGGATTTGAACTGCTGAGCCAGTTCTTTTACTTTTTCAAAAGAATGTCGTGCGATCATATCTTTGCAAATCCGAATTGTGAATTCGGATTTGCAAAGATATGGGATTTAAATTCAAGATTGCTGGGCAGAAACCTTAATCTTTTTGTGTATCGTAACTCAGAGGATTAAAAGTGAATTAGTGGTGAACCAATTTAGTTTCTGAAAAACAAGCGGCTGCTTTTATCCCCCACCATCCCTCAAAAAATTGGCCGCGTTTTGCCTGCGGGATTTTTCTCGACCCGTTTATGATTTTGTTTAAGTTGACTCGATCAATGCCTAATTCATCAGCCAATGCAGACAAGTTCAGTGCCGGACAACCAGCAATAAATTGACGGAAGGATTGCGCATTCCGCACTCCGCACTCCGCATTCCACAATCACTTACTCCGCATCCTGATTATCGGGCAAATCATCTCCTCCAACGATATCCCGCCATGCTGAAAAGTATTGCGGTAGTAGTTGTTGAAATGGTTGTAGTTGTTCGGGTACAGGAAGAAATAGTCCTCCTTGGCGAAGATAAAGGTGCTGCTTAGGTTGGGACGTGGCAGCCCGAACTTAACCGGGTCTTTCACGGCCAGTACATCTTTATGTTCAAATTGAAGGTTGCGGCCTACTTTATAACGCAGGTTGCTGGTGGTTTCGCGGTCGCCCACCACCTTGGAGGGGCTTTGCACCCGGATGGTGCCGTGGTCGGTGGTGACGAACAACTGCACGTCGCGGCCTTCGAGCTTTTGCAGGGCCGACCACAGGGGGCTGTGCAGGAACCATGAACGGGTGAGCGAGCGGTAGGCGGGTTCGTCGCCCGCCAGTTCTTTCAACACTTCCATTTCCGTGCGGGCATGGGAGAGCATGTCGATGAAATTGTACACGATCACCGTCAGGTCGTTTTTCAGGGCGTGCAGGATGTTGTCGTTGAGTTCCTTGCCATGCGCCACATTGGTGACTTTGATGTACTCGCATTTCACGGGCTTGCGGAAATTATGCTCCAGTTGTTTGAGCAAAAAGAAATCCTCGTGCAGGTTTTTGCCGCCTTCATCGGTATCGTTTTTCCACTTGTCGGGATAGTTCTTTTCGATGTCGGAAGGCATCATGCCCGCAAAGATGGCGTTGCGGCTGTACTGGGTTGCCGTGGGCAGTATGCTGAAAAAATAGCCTTCGCTTTCGGTCTTGAACTGCTCATTGAACATCGGCTCAATGGTTTTCCACTGGTCGTAGCGCAGGTTGTCGAGCAGGAGCAGGATGGTGGGGGTGCCGTTGCTGACATGCGGGAAAACGTGCTTGCGTAGCATGGAGTGCGACATCACGGGGCCGACTTCCTGTTTGATGTCCACCCAGTCGCCGTAGTTTTTCACGACGTATTTGGAGAACTCGGTATTGGCCTGTTGTTTTTGCTGGGCCAGGATGTCGGTGACGCCGCTGGCCTGGTTGGCATCCACCTTGAGCTCCCAGGCGACGATTTTTTTATAGGCATCCACCCATTCCGCATGGTCGAGGGTGCCTGTGATTTGCATGAAGATTTGCCGGAACTCCTGCTGGTAGTTGAGCGCCGTTTTTTCGCTCACCAGGCGTTTGTTGTCCAGTATCTTTTTCAGCGTCAGCAGAATCTGGCTGGGGTTCACGGGCTTTATGAGGTAGTCGGAAATTTGAGATCCGATGGCGTCTTCCATCACATGTTCCGCCTCGTTTTTGGTGATCATCACCACCGGTACGTTGGGGTTGCGCTCTTTGATTTTCGGCAGCACTTCGAGGCCCGTGAGGCCGGGCATGCTCTCGTCAAGGAATACCAGGTCGATCTCATCGGCTTGTTCGTTGTACACTTCAACGGCATCGTGGCCGTTGGAGGCGGTAACCACGTCAAAGCCCTTTGTTTGCAGGAAAATGATGTGTGGCTTGAGCAGGTCGATCTCGTCGTCGGCCCAGAGTATTTTTATTCTGTCCATGAAAATGTTTTACAGGAGTGATGGAATAGTCTTTGGTTCAAAGGCTAGTGGAACGAATGTGCAAGGTACTTTATGTTTTTGAAATGGAAAAAGGTGGATATTTATATGGTAAAACCACGACCTTTGCGCCGCAGCATGAATAACAGGCAAAAAATCTTCAACGATCCCGTCTACGGCTTTGTCTCCGTGCCGCGCGGCATCCTCCTCGACCTTATCGACCATCCCTATTTCCAGCGGCTTCGGCGCATCCGGCAGCTTGGGCTTACGCCTTACGTGTACCCGGGGGCGCTGCACACCCGTTTTCACCATGCATTGGGCGCCCTGCACCTGATGCAACAGGCCATTGAAACGCTACGGCAAAAAGGCACAACCATAGCAGAAGAAGAGGCTGAAGCCGCCTGCATCGCCATTTTATTGCATGATATTGGACACGGGCCTTTTTCCCATGCCCTGGAACATACCTTGATTGACCTGCACCATGAGGATATTTCCAGCTTGTTCATGCAGCAGCTCAATGTGGCGTTTGCGGGACGGCTCGAATTGGCCATCCGTATTTTCCGCAATACGTATGACAAAAAATTCCTGCACCAGCTCGTCTCCGGGCAGCTCGACATGGACCGCATGGACTACCTCAACCGCGACAGTTTTTTCACGGGTGTGAGCGAGGGCGTGATTGGTTACGACCGCATCATCAAGATGTTGGCCGTGTACGACGGCCAGTTGGTAGTAGAAGAAAAGGGCATTTACAGCATAGAAAAGTTCCTGATGGCGCGGCGGCTCATGTACTGGCAGGTGTATTTGCACAAAACCGGGGTGGCGGCGGAGAAAATGTTGATCCACGCGCTCAAGCGGGCGCGCATGCTCGCCTTGCAGGGAGAAAACCTGGAGGTACCCCGGCACCTGGGCTGGTTCCTGTACAAACAACCCGGCGCAGAGGGCAATCCGCTTGAAATGCTGGCCCAATTTGCCCGCCTCGACGACAACGATCTTACCCAGGCTGTAAAATACTGGTCGGAATCGAGTGACTTTACCCTTGCTTTTTTGTCTAAAGGTTTGTTGGAGCGCAAATTGTTCCGGCTGGAATGGCATCCTAAAGCGGTGCCTGCCGCGGAGGAGCAAAAAGTGCGCGAAGCGGTCCAGCAGGAATTGGGCCCGGCAGCAGTACTCGATTATTTGGTATTCTGCGGCACAGAAAGCAACCGCGCTTATGACGACTCCAAAGACCAGATCAAGATTTTGTTCAAAAACGGACAGATACTGCCGATCGACCAATGTTCAGATGTGCCGCTTTACACTCAGTCGGTTACAAAACATTTTATCTGTTATCCAAAGGAGGCCAAGCTCAAAATGTGAAAATTATGCAAGAAATCGCCCAAAAAGTTGCAGTTTCGGCAAATATTATGTTTACTTTTGCGCAATACCCACCAATTCCGGGCAATTAGCTTTTGTTACCGGCCCAACACACCAAGTCAATGAAGAAACTGAAACCCAAAACCACCTTTTTATACCGATTCACTAAATTTTCGTTAACTAATTTTACACACAAACATGGGAAAATTGAAATACTTCCTCCCTCTTTTTATGGGCTTTGCCACGATGGCTTTCGCACAAGAAGGACCACAAAACGCACAGCCCGGCAAATGCTATGCAAAATGCCTTATTCCTGATACCTACGACAATGTCACGGAGCAGGTATTGGTAAAAGCCGCCTCCAAAAAAACAATCGCTGTTCCCGCAGAATACGAAACAAAAACCGAACAAGTTGAGGTTAAATCTGCCAGCTCACGCGTGATCGCTGTGCCTGCACAGTACGAAACCGTCACCGAGCAAGTACTGGTGAAAGCTGCCAGCAAGCGCCTCGTTCCGGTGCCAGCAGTGTATGAGACCGTAGACGAGCGCGTGATGATCAAGCCGGAAGGCAAACGTATGATCACAGTTCCTGCCGAATATGAGACAGTAACCGAGCGCGTTATGACCAAGGCTGAAAGCAAGCGCATGATTGAAGTGCCAGCTGTTTATGAAAATGTGACCGAATCCTATGTTAAGGATGCGGCCTACACCAAAATTGACGTGCTCGTGCCAAAGTACGAGAACGTTACCGAGCGTGTAGAAACAAAGCCATCTTCCACGAAGTGGGTGAAAAAGCGCGCCGATGCCAACTGCCTCAGCGCCAATCCCGACGATTGCCTCGTATGGTGTTTGGTTGAAACGCCTGCTGAATACGCAACCATCACCAAGCGCGTCAACAAAGGCTGCGATGGTTCCGGCGTAGCAGATGCTGGCTGCACTAAAACAACTGAAGTTCCTGCCGTTATGGGCAGCCGCGTGGTGCGCAAGGTAAAAACGCCTGCTACTACCCGCGAGGAGGTTATCCCTGCAGAGTACAAAACGATGACCGTGCGCAAGGTAAAAACGCCTGCTACTACCCGCGAGGAAGTAATCCCCGCTGAGTACGCGACCGTGAAAAAGCAAGTGTTGAAAACACCTGCTTCCGTAAATGAAGTAGAAGTTCCAGCCGAATACGCTACCGTGACCAAGCAAGTTGTAAAAGCACCTGCTAGCTCTCGCGAGGAAGTGATTCCTGCTGAATACAAAGCGCAAACATCGCGCGTGCTGAAGACCGCAGCTACTACCCGCACAGAAGACATCCCTGCGGAGTACACCACAGTTACGAAGCGCAAACTCGTCAAGCCAGGCGGTTTCACCGAGTGGCGTGAAGTGCTCTGTGGCGAAAAAGTAACTGGTTACACCGTTCGCCAAATCCAGGCGGCGCTGATCAAAGCCGGCTACGAGCCAGGACCAACCGACAACATCATGGGCGCACGCACCAAAGCAGCCCTCACCAAGTTCCAAAAAGACAAAGGCTTGCCAGTTGGCAACCTCGACTTTGAGACCTTGAAAGCGCTTGGGGTGAATTATTAAACCTTTCAAGCATGGTTTTGTGCGCAAACGCCATCCCGATCACTCGGGATGGCGTTTGTTTTTTAGGTGATCGGCAGTGTTCGGCTATCACCTAAAGTCGAAAATGTTTGTTACTGGCATTTTTAAAGCTTGGCAGCCGGATTGTTCCGGTTATTTTTGTTGCGCCTAATGCACGACACAAAAACTATCGGTTATGAAATCTCAAGCATCCAAAATCTCTTTTTTGTTGGCAATTTATGTGCTGCTGCACCTTGTAGAAGCCTGTTACCCTATCTGCGATTGCCCAAACGTAGAATTTCCCTACATCGACTACAAAAACATTAATGTCGCGACCAACAACCCCAATGCAGGTTCTTCATTTGCGATCACCATTTACCCGGATTCAATATTTTTGCTAGCGCAAGCCGCCCCTCAATTCAGCTTGTTCAGCGCCGCCTATGGTTGCAAGTGCAGCGTTGATGGGGGAAAAGGCGACAAGTTCCCACCCATTGCTATAGATGTTTTTGCCGACCGGGACTTTAACGATACCCTGCCTGCGGGAGCATCGCTGCGGGCTATTTTTTTGGGCCAGACGCTGGGGGATGTTGTAACCCATCTGGATAAAAACGGGTTCAGGCCAGAACCATTCCGCCTTGAGGGGAACGCCTATCTCATCAAGACCTATGAAAGGCCCAATCAACTTGGGGAACCCTACCATTTTACCATTCAGTGGGTGAAGTCGAATGGAGACACCTTGATGGCTGAAACTGAGGAGGTGATATTTAACTAAATTGGTTCACCACTAGTGGGCAATGCACAGCACTTTTTGGGCAGTTTTCCCATTGGATAATTTTAGGCGCAATGCGTAGCAGCCCGCTGACAACGCCGCCGTCTGCAGTTGAACCTTCCCAACCGCCCCCAGGGGTTCATAGTGTTTTTGTAGCACCTGGCCCAATGGGTTAACCAGGGTAATTTCCATTGCAGCAGCACCATCCGCAACACACTCAAAAACAATGCTTGCGTGGCTATTCGCCGGATTGGGTTGTATGTTGAAATCAAATGTGTGCCCGGCCCGAGGTGCATTAGTTCCCGTACTTAAACACGGGTTGAGTTCGCCGTTGGCGCCAATCTTAAACAGCTGGATGCTATCAGGAGCATTTGACCCAAATCCCAAAAATGCCCCCCCCGGCAAGGGCTCTATACCACAAAAAGGGAACGAGTAGGTTTGTGTCCATTTTACGGCCAAATTTTCATCCAGGCGAATCAGTACAAATGGCGGGGCAGTGTTGTTGACCGCCCTGTGAAGCCCGCTCAAATACCCCCCTGTTTCAGCGGGTATGATCGGGCACTGGTTGAAAATAAAATAATTGTTTTCCGGGTCAGCAACATAGTCACTCATACAGGCATCTTCCAAGATGTTGCCAGAAGCGTCTAAATGGAAATAATGACAGATAAATGATGGGCCATGGAAGCCGTTCCCATACAGGCTTACAGCCACACCGCCCGAATTGTCGCTTACAAAGCCAAAATTATGCGTGTTGTAGGCGTTTCCCAGTTGGGTTTTCCATAAAAAATTGCCTAGGCTGTCGAATTTTGAAACGAATTCATAGGTGTATATCCCTATAGTCATGACTTTTTCTGCAAAATAGCCGCCATCGCTGCTTTTGATCGTGCGATAGTAATAGCCCTGGTCTCCCGGCTCCAGCAGTGTTGTCAACCACATTTCCTGTTGCTGATTGTCTATTTTCAAGAGAAAGGCATATGGGGAGAAAGGGTTCAGGCCGGCTGGCCCAGCTCCGGCAACCATGATGCCTGCAGCCCCAAAGTCGGTTATGTATTTGGGTGCAAGCCCAGGGATACCAAAAACATGGGTCCACAAAGTATCTCCAGGGCTAGACAGTTTGCTCAGGCGAATGCCCTCGGAGGTGGTATCGGCACACAGGAAATTGCCATCAAGGCTTATGCCTATTGCCGATGCGGGGAGCGCAAGGCTGTTTTTTGAAAGCAAAACACCGTCGGCGCTGTAATTGAGCTTTATCACCTTGGCCCCTGCAGGGGTAGAGGCGTTAGCCTGAATAAAATAAACATAGGTGCCTCCCAAGTCGCGGCCTGTTACAAATTTTAAGCTACCCACCCCTACACCATCGTTGGCATATATCGGATAACTGGCGATAAAGCCACAGGTGTCGGAGGTTTGAGCCCCTGCCTTATTTAAGGTCAAAACAGCCAAAACAGCTGTTAAAACCACCGTATTGATTTGAAGGAATTTTTGCATGGCACCGGTCGTTGGCGAAAGAAAAAGTGTCAAGATGATGCAACGAAAGTAGTGATTTTCAACATTAGCGACAGACAAATGGCTATTTTTGAAACAGTTGCCAATTTGAATCAGCGTACTTTTGCGAATATTGGCAAACCACGAAGCAATACGACCCGCACATGAAAGAACAAATCCAGCGCCTCGCACAAGAGTACCATGCCGAAGTAGTGGCCAACCGCCGCCACCTGCACGCCAACCCGGAACTCTCTTTCCAGGAGGTCAAAACCGGGCAGTTTGTAGCGGCACAACTTACCGCCATGGGCGTAGAACACCAGCACGGCATCGCTGATACTGGCGTGGTGGCAATGGTAAAAGGCAAAAACCCGCGCAAACGCATCATCGCGCTGCGGGGCGATATGGACGCGCTGCCCATTCGCGAAGCCAACAACGTGCCATACAAATCGCAAAATGAAGGTGTGATGCATGCCTGCGGCCATGATGTGCACACGGCATCACTCCTGGGTGTGGTGAAGGTGTTGCATGAATTGCGCGACCAATTTGAAGGCAGCATTAAGTGTATATTTCAACCGGGAGAAGAAAGGTTGCCCGGCGGCGCCAGCATCATGATAAAACAAGGCGTGCTGCAGAATCCAAAACCACAGAGCATTTTCGGGCAGCACGTACACCCGCCCCTGCGCGCGGGCATGATCGGGCTGCGCCCCGGCATGTACATGGCTTCTGCCGATGAAATATACGTGACCGTGAAAGGCCGTGGCGGCCATGGCGCTATGCCTCAGGAGTGCATAGACCC
>CAYVPM010000013.1:0-2403 GCA_964453475.1 uncultured Saprospiraceae bacterium
CCAACCTCGACGGCTGGAAAATGGACGAACAAAATGTAATGTCCTACTCCGAGCGCAGCGAGCTCGACAAATGGATTATCTCCAAACTCTACTCTTTGGTGGCAGTGTACCGCGCCGAAATGGACAAATACGAACCTACCCGCGCCGCCCGCGCCATCGAGACTTTTGTAGATGAACACCTCTCCAACTGGTACGTGCGCTTGTCCAGAAGGCGATTCTGGAAGGGCGATATGAATCCGGACAAAGAAGCTGCCTACCAAACCCTCTGGGAATGCCTCATGGTGACCAACCAGCTTATGTGCTCCCTGGCGCCCTTCTTCAGCGACTGGATGTTCCGCAATATGACTGCCCCTATCCGCGCCGCCGCAAAAGCCAACAACACGCCGCTGCGCCACGAGTCCATCCACCTGAGCGACCTGATCCAGCCCGAGCCTTCCAAAATTGATGCCGCCCTGGAAAAACGCATGGACTACGCCCAGCGCATTTGCTCCCTGGCCTTCAGCATCCGGAAAAAGGAAAGGCTGCGCGTCCGCCAACCATTACAAAAAATATTGTTGCCCGTGCTGGATGCCGCCTTCATTAAAGAGGTAGATAGCGTCAAGGAACTGATTTTGAGTGAAATCAATATCAAAGAACTGGAATACGTCACCGATGCCAGTGGACTGCTGAAAAAGGGCGCGAAAGCCAATTTCAAAACCCTTGGGGGAAAAATGGGCAAAGACATGAAAGATGCCGCGGCTTTTATCGCCGGCCTGAGCAACGAACAAATCATTGCACTGGAAAAAACAGGCGCCATGCCCATTAACCTCAACGGCAATGCTTACAACCTCACACCTGAGGACCTAATCATCAGTACGGAAGATCTCCCCGGTTGGAAAGTAGCCACAGATGATGGCCTCACCGTGGCACTCGACGTGACGATGAACGAAGCGTTGCTGGCCGAAGGAATCGCCCGCGACCTGGTGAGCGTGATTCAGAAATTGCGCAAGGAAAAAGATTTTCAGGTGACAGACCGCATAGTGGTGCAGTTAGAAGAAAACACACAAATGCGGAAAGTTGCGGTGAAACATGGCGAATACATCAAAGGAGAGACTTTGGCTGACGCATTGGTTTTCCTGGACAACCTGGAAGTTGAAGCGCTGGAATTGAGCGATGATGTCTCCTTAAAACTAGACATTCACCAATCCTGAGGAACATGCTCACAAAAGCCGAACAACAAGTACTCGACAACGTCGATAAATATGGCTTCAGTGTCGTCCACGTAGCCGAAAGCTTCAATGGAGAGGAAGAAGAGCCGGGTTTCAGCTATTCCATTGGACTGTTCAAGACCTACCAGCTGCCGGAAATAATAATCATTGGCCTGGATCATGAACTGCGGCATACCCTGATCCATAATATCAGTCAGGAGTATGCCGCAGGAAATGGTCTAAAAGTTAACGCTTTAAACGCGGACATTATCGAACATTTCAACTGTATGGTTGTCGAAGTTGAAAAGGAATATTATGCCGAATACCTGGGTTGGGCCAGCTGGTTTTACAAGGATGATGTATTCCCGGCTGTACAGATTGTGTACCCGGACAGGCTGGGTTGTTTCCCTTGGGACAAGGATTTTTCCCGACAGATTATTCAACCTGTATTGAACAAGAATTATCAACCAGGCAGCTAGCGCTTTCAGTCCGGCAACGTCACCGTCCCCATGTGAAAATTGCTTTTCCCAAACAATTTCGGCTTGATGGACACAAAAAACAAACTTTTATCGCTGAAGGAGCTGCTGTCTTCGGGTACGAACAGCGATTCCACGTCTTTGGCCTCAAACAGTTGTTTACGGCTCAGCTTCCCGTCGGGCGCAAGCGTGGTCATCACGGCGATACATTCCTTGAACTTGTTCACGGTTTTGGGTTTCGGATTGTTCACCGGTTTCCCCATATTGTCCTTGTCCTCATTGTAGAAAAACACTACCTCGTCGCCGTGTACCATGGAGACATAAGAAAGGAAGTATTTCGTATTAACGCCCATTTGCATTTTTGGGATGACGCTCACCCGCTCCACTTCACCGCTGGTATTAATGGTCAGTGCAATGATGTCCTTTGAATAGTAGTATGTTGTAGTAGTGTAGGTACGCCCGTTGTAATAGGTGGATACAACATAATAATTTTCTTCAGCCACCACGACCGCCGAGCCATCATCACGCACCTTGAACTCGCTGAATGTGAAGGAATCCTCAAGCCCGACATCACCCGTACGGTCTTTGTCGGTGTTTTTTTCGCCAAATTTTTTCAAATCTGCCACCGAGAACTCTTTTTTGCTGCTGGCGGAAATGCTGCCATCGGGCGCCAGTTGCAAGTAAAATACGCCTTGAAGACTTCCATTTCTGGTGTTGGAATAGAATCCGGAACATTTAAG
>CAYVPM010000013.1:2413-12877 GCA_964453475.1 uncultured Saprospiraceae bacterium
TTGTCGTCTTTGTCGGTAGCCAGCGAGGCGCCCCGGATGAAGGAATCACCCATGCGCAGCTGGTATTCGTGGGCTGTTTCATCTGCTTTGGTGAAATGGAAAAGCTTCATTTCGTAGGCTGCAACCGACTTTTTACTGTCGTTTTTCTTGCTCTCTTTTGCCCTGCTGTTCTCATACACTTTCGCCAACAGGTACACGCTGCCATCGTTTTTGAGCAAGGTGGCCAGCACACTTACCTGCGCTTCGGTATAATCCAGGTTGTATTTGCGCGACCAGCTGACATTCATGTTTTCATCCAGGACGCATAAAAACATCCCAAATTTTTCTTCCCTATCGTCGTTGTCCGACACGGCGCGGAACAGCAGCTTGGTAGAATCTTTTGAAATGTTCCAAAAAACACTCGGCTTATCGGAACGGCGCTCGTATTTGAATTTAGCAATATCATTCGGCTTGCCCGCTTTTCCTTGCAAATCGAGCGGCATAAAACTGTAGCGGATATAGTCGTCTTTTTTGTTGATTTCTGAAAACAGCCACACAAACTGCTTGTTGAAATAACGCATGCCCAAGGAGGAAATCCCCTTGCGATCGGCAGTAAACTCTTTGCTGAAAAGCAGCTTGAAACTGGGGTCGTACTTTTCGAGTACCGGGGAATAATCGCCACCAAAAGCAGTCCGGTTCACATCATAAAAATAGACGTAGTGCCCGCTGGCATCCGAATGCAAGTGACTCGAAAAAGATTTGGATTTTGGAAGTTTGAACTCAGGGCTGATTTTGACGACAGGTTTTTGAGAAAATAACATTGGCGCCAAACCAAGGATGAAAGTAGTAATTGTGGCAATTCGGATCATAAAATCAATTTTTAAGGAGCGTTTGTTGAGAAAACTATTTGAATTTTTTGTGTTAATCACTAGCAAAGATAATTTTTGGTGCCGACTTTTACCTCGAAATAATTCACCTATAAAAGCACATCCCATGCAACTACGCACGACTACTCTCCTTTTGCTCTGCTGCCTGAGCACTACCATTATCATCGCCCAAAAAGGAAAAACCAAACCAAAAACAGACGTTGAGATCATCAACTTTGGCGAAGACAGCGACGGCAAATCAAAAGATGCCAAAGCCTACAAAGGCTTGATTCTGAAAACCAGCCCTATCTCCTTTGTATTCGGCCGCCAACCCGTGGAGCTGGAAAAAGAGATCAATGACTTTATGAGCCTCCAGATAGGGGCCGGCATTACCTTCGCGCCGCTCTGGACCTCTTACGGCGACCTGACCGCTGAACTCCTTGAGGAATCAGATGGCTTTTGCGAAAGTGATCAATGGGCCAACGACGAATGTGACTATTACAGCGATTACACCATCCGCACGGGCAAAGTAGGTCTGTTGTTTTCGCTATCGCCGCGTTTTTTCTTTGAGAGCGACGGCTATGAAGGCATGTATATCGCACCCTTACTGCGCTTTTCCACCCAAAAATTCGGGGTGCAGGAGGTGGAAGAAGGCCTGCCCTACATCGAGCGGAACCCCAATCGCTTACAAGCAGAATCGATCAAAAACTTCGACCTGCTGGTGCACTACGGCAGCCAGGCGCTGTACCCAAAGCTGGCAGTCGATTGGTTCGTCGGCGCGGGCATCCGGTTCCGCGACAACCAGCGGCAGGATGTGGGTTTTAATGATTTTTTCATGGCTGGAAATGGGGCGCGCAATTTCAAGGACAAAAAATTTCGCCTGGAAGCAGGTATCCGCATCGGATTCCAGCTTTAGTATTGGCTAACTTCGCCCTCGATGTCCACCGAAAAAATATACTCCCGTGCCTGGCGCTTGCGCAGAGCCTACGGCACTGCTATTTTCGTCATGCTCAGCTACTTATGGCTGAAGCTGTTGAAACCTTTCCTGGGCAAAACCTGGTATGCGCGTCGCCTCACAGCCCTGCACCTGCGCAATGCCGAGCGCGTCAAAAAAGCGATTATTGAGCTAAAGGGCCTGTTCATCAAGCTTGGGCAAATGCTCTCCATTCTGGGCAATTTCCTGCCTGAAGCCTTTCAGAAACCCCTCGAAGCGCTGCAAGATCAGATACCTGCGCGGCCATACCCGGAAGTACGCGACCGCATCATCAGCGAGCTTGGCAAAGCGCCCGAAGCGCTTTTTGCCTACTTTGACGAACAACCCCTCGCCGCTGCCTCCATCGGGCAGGCGCACCGGGCCAGGCTCCACGACGGCACCGAAGTCGTGGTAAAAGTGCAGCACCTCAACATCGAGCACATCGCTGCCGTCGACCTGGAAATCATCCGGCGGCTCACAGGCCTGCTTTCCTGGATACACAATATCAAGGGGCTGGATTACCTCTACACACAGATCAAAAAAATGATCGAGGAGGAACTTGATTTTACCAGGGAGGCGGTTTCCATGCAAAAAATCAGCAAAAACCTTGAAAACGAACCCGGCATCGCCATCCCCGTGTTGCACGCCGAATACTCCACACCCCGGGTAATGACCACCACCTGGCACGAAGGGGTTAAAATTTCCAACACCGCGCAACTGGATGCCTGGGGCCTCAACCGCCGCGACATCGCCACAAGGGTATTGCAATTGTATTGCCGCATGGTGTTCAAAGACGGTTTTTACCATGCCGACCCCCACCCCGGCAATATCCTGGTAAAGCCCGATGGTTCGCTGGTGCTGATCGATTTTGGCGCCGTGGCTGAAATCAGCGAGGCGCTGCGCGAAGGCATCCCGCAGCTCATCGAGGCGGCGGTGAAAAACGATACCCAGGCCATGATTCAGGCCTGCCGCTCCATGGGCTTTCTGGCAGAAGGCCGCGACGCAGAAAAAATGGCGGTCAAAATGATCAACGCTTTTCGCAATTTCCTGCAAAACGAAGTGCAGTTCGAGGGGCTCAACCTCAAGGAAATCAAAGTGAACCCGCTCAACAACAGCCTCACCAGCCTGCTGAGCGACATTGGCCTGAGCGGCATCAGCGGTACCGTCCAGGTGCCCAAAGATTATGTGCTGTTCAACCGCACCGCCACCCTGCTCCTGGGCCTTTGCAGCACCCTGGATGCGACTTTGAATCCGCTCGACGTGATACGGCCCTATGCCAAAGAATTTGTGATGGGCGAAAAAGAAAACCTGGTCACTTTTGTGGGCAAGCTGGTGCAGCGCAGCGCCAGCACCATTATCGGGCTGCCCGACGAACTCAGCCGGGTATTGCAGCAGGTGCAAAAAGGAGATATCGAAATTCGCTCTGCCGACATACGCGACAGTTCGCGCCTCATCTACGCGGCACTCAACCAATTGACTTTTATGATCCTGTGCATTACCGCGGCGGTATTTGGCTGGTTTTTCCGCGGAGAAGGGGCAACAAAGCCGATGCAAATCTCCTTTGCACTGGCAGCCTTATTTTTACTGCTGATGTTCCGGGCGATGCGCTTGGGGAAAAGGGTGATGAAGGGTATGGAGTCTTAACCGAAAATTGCTGTTGCTCCTGTCTTCAAACACGATGGTTATTTTTCTCTTGTAAAAGAAGGATCGGCAGGCAATTCGAAGTCAAACAACTCCTTAACAGGTATCTCTAGCGCTTCTGCAATCTTGAATACCTGGCTCAGCCCGGCGCTAATAATTCCACGTTCTATTCGGCTGATCTGGCTGAGCTCAGAATCCGCTTTCCAAGCCAATTCTTCCTGCGACAAGCTTCGCGCTTTGCGAAGCTCGCGCAACCTTTTTCCAAAGGCTTTCAACCCCTCCTTATGAACCGAATATTTCACGGTGCCATAGTCAGGATGATTTCAAAATACATTTTAGGCAAATTTGCCTAAATTATATTTTTTCCGCTATTCTTGTCCACGAATCCTCATTCTTTAACCCGATGGCCAGGCAACAACTTATGTTTGAAACTCAGAACCCATCCCAACACCACCTGATATGCCTAATCTTCGCAAAGCACCAGCTACATCATCGCTTAAATCCTTATCGTTTTTCCCTGGTGCCTTACTATTAGCTTTCCGAATCAGCAGTTTGGTTTTATTGTTGGCTTGCTTGGCATTGTACAGCGGCTGTCAAAAAGAAACTGCCATTAATGACATTCCAAACAACCCAAATTCACCATTGTCGATCGACGAGATAATCGCAAAATACGGGACTTATGCACATTCAGGAGGCGTTTACGACCGCTCTGGCACAAAATTGCCGCTTGACGTAATCCCTATTTGGAAAGAAGCAAGTGTATATGCAGATTCCTCTTTTCCCTTGATATTGGTGCCACTTGATACGCCGTTCATCTGTTCAGGCACAAGGCATGGCGGCAACCTTGCTTTTTTTCGTGGTCCATCCGGCGATATTAAATGCAAGCTGTTGCTCTGGGAGGCAGACTCGCTTTCACCTTACCCCTCCAATCTAGCGCCATTGCGCTCAAGCAGCAATTTCTCCGGGTGGATGCTTTCCATTTCGGAACTTGACTCCATCACTGGGATAGCTAAAGTCATAAACGGAAATGTCGTTTCCTCGAAAAAAGGTGCCTACTCGTTTTACGATTTGCCAATAATAGCCAACTTGCCTGGCGCAAATTCAGCAGATGACAGAACATGGCCGCCAAAATGGTGGCCTTGGGGACCAAATGGCGAAGGCTGCCCTAATAATTTAGCTCCTGATAACGGAAGCTGGTGGGGCGATTTTTGGAATAATGTAGGGTCATTTTTTGCAAGCAATGTATGGGACACAGAGGGCGGAGAAAATGTAAGTTACACACCACTTTATTTCTTTTTTGGAAATGGATTTTCAAACCCCGGAGATGGCTTTGTCAGCCCTGGAAACTCTAGCATTTTTGACCAAAACTGGTTGAACCAATCGAATACATGTAACTTGATACGGCAATACATAGAGTCAGTTGGCGAGGTTCCAACAGGATATAGCGAGGCCGACTTGCGCTATTGCCAGCTTGTCAACGAGCTGGGCATAGATGCGGCATCAAGCAGGTGCCTTTTTGCCCAGTACGGCTCTTCGTTTATCGACGACTTCTATGAGCATTGGGAGCAAAGCGACAAAAGCGTTGCGACAGCGGAGTTGTTGAAAAGTTACCTTTCTGCCCGCTGCCAATTAAACCCTTCGGTGTTGTTTACAGATATCATCAAACAACAATTCTGCCTAAACGGCAGTTCAATGGATATTTGGCTCGAATTGACGGAACAATGCGGCACCAACGAGCAGTCCTTTGAGCAAAGTCTGGGAACCGACCCAGCACTTGCCATTTGCATTCAGAACCTGATAAGGAATAATCGCCGGAATCTATTCCAGGCTCATGGGATAACCTTGAGCGATGCCCAACTTTAAAACCTGATAGATATCTGCGAGTATAGCGATATATTGAATGAAACCTCGATGCCTTGTTTTGCGCAACAATTGCAGGCGTTCAACAATAAATATGGTGCGGATTTGCTTGGAATAGGTACTGCTGAAATGGCACTCAGTTGTTTTCAGGCAAACCCTGCGTGTGGAGGGGAAGCGTTCGAATCTTGTATTATCGACAAAATACTTTCTGGCTTTATCGACCCTACAGAACCTCCTATCAATGACCCCATTTCAACCACAAAACGTGTTTGCCCTTCGGTTTTCGATTTTTTCACCAGAACGAATGTAATGACTGCAACCCCTTTGAAAGCAGCTACTTTAACGAACGTCCACTTTTCGTTTGCATTTAATGGCAACCAATTGCCCCTGCAGATAGGGAACCTTTGCTTTGAAGTGAATCAATATACCGGAGGACCCACGTGCCTTGACGAAGCCGCTGCCATTTCTGCTTCCGCGATAAATACAGCAGTGGATCTTACGCAAGCATTTGTCAATGCGCTTGACCCTGGGCTGCCTGTCAGTGAAGTTTCATCACGAATTAAAAACTTTCTTTTCCTTAGGATAAATAGTGAATTGGGTAGTCAATTTAGTGCCTGCAATAGTAATTATGGTGCTGGGGTTGAAAATCCAACCTCCTCCTTGTCATTTAATATTGCATACGATGTTACGCCAACAAACTGTGATATCAAAATGGCCGATTGTAACTAGGGCGCGTGTGTCACTCTGGAAAAGTTTACGAAGACAAAATGGATAAAACGTTTTTGGCAGCAGTATGACCTTCCTAAAGAAAATTAACACATTATGAAGTATTACATCCTTATTGTTTCTTGCTCCTCGATATTCCTCGCCCAATTTGGCTGTAGTCCCCAAAAAAAGACAGCCGTTGCTATGAACGAACTCTCGCAGAGGGCAGTATTTCAATACCTTAATTCAAGTATTGCAGAATACAATAATCAATTCAGTAAAGGATCGCCAAAAATTGATCCTTGGCTTTGCACCCGTGATACTATTAGCCAAAAGGGTACCCTTTATTTTGCAGGGTCTTTAGATTTTGATAAAATCTTGCAGCCTATTGTAAAGGATTCTATTCGACTGATTATCCCCGGCTCTTTAAAAGCAAAATACCGATACACAGATGAAGTATGGAACAACGTCCATGATCTCGCGACGATTTATGAATTCTCTCCGCTTCTGCGAACAAGCGACCCAAAAATATTTTTTATGCAAGAATTTAGCTGGTACAACTACTGTGGCGATCCAGGCTCTATTCAGGATACTATTTGTGTTAGGGTTGCATGGCGGCGTTTTTTAAAATTCAAAATTGAAAACAACAAGGTTGAATTTGTAGAACCTATCGGGATACCAAATGATACTAATGATATGGTAGGATTCCCTTGGTTTCCTAAAAGAAGGTTAAGTGATTGACAAAATCTGGGAAAAAGCCAACTTAGGCCCGAAAAAGCCATTGTAATCGCCAAAACGACCTTCACAGGTGGGCCAACATGTCTTGACGAGGCTGATGCCATTTCTGCTTCCGGCATCACTTTTAACCATAAAGACTTGAGCCTATGAAATACCTGTTTTATACCATAGCATGCAGCATGGCATTCCTCGGACAAATTTGTTGTAGCTCCATGAAAAAGAAGGCTGCCCCTCCACCAATTTCAGTAGCTGAACTGTCAAATATAGCAATATTTCAGCACCTTAGCTCAACGTCAGCCGATTTCTTTAATCAATTTAGTAAAGGATTGCCTAAAATTGACCCCTGGCTTTGCGCCCGCGATTCAATAAGCCATAATGATACCCTCTATTTTTCAGGGTGTTTAGATTTTGATAAAATCTTGAAACCTGTTGTAAAAGATTCGATCCATCTTACTATACCAGACTCATTAAAAGTAAAATACCGGTATTCAGAAACCGTTTGGAACAACGTTCACGATTTGGCGACAATTTACCAATTCTCTCCGCTGCTGCGGACAAGCGACCCAAAAATATTTTATATGCAAGAATTTTGCTGGTACAACTATTGTGGCGATCCCACCTCTATCCAGGATACAATTTGTATGCGGTTTGCATTACGAAGTTTTTTAAAATTCAAAATTGAAAACAACACGGTAGAATTTGTAGAACCTACCGGAACAGCAGATGATGCCAACGACATGATAGGGTTCCCCTGGTTTCCTAAAAGAAGGCTAAGTGATTGATGAAATTCGGACGCACTTCTGTATGCATAATCAAATATTGACGATTATGCCTCACGCTGTCAGGTTTTGTGCAGACCGATGTTTGTAATCAATTCAAAACCAGTTGAATCAATCAGTCCAAAGGGATTTTGTTGTAGGCGTCCACGGCTTTGCGCCAGGGGCCGTTGGCATCTGTCTTATCCAGGGAATGCACTATTTTCGGCTTGAACGAGTACTACAGTGCAGGACAAAAGACACTCCTCCGGCACTTTGGTTCCGTTGGAACAAAACTGTGTTGACCGGGTGCGGCAAAACGATGAAGTCTCCCAAGTAAAGAGCAACGCTGGAACAGAAAAAAACCTAAAATAGCGATTGCAATCGCAAAAAAAACGTTATTTTTGCGATTAAAGTCGCAAATACATGATACAACGCATATTGGAACAACGCATACGGGACAAATGCTACACAGGTAAGGCCATATTGCTCTTCGGGCCCAGGCAAACGGGAAAAACAACCCTGTTGAACACCCTTTTCAGCGATGCCCCGGATACAAGATGGCTCAATGGAGACGACCCTGAGACCCGTCTATTGTTAGAAGACATCACCTTGGTCAAATGGAAGCGCATCCTGGGAGCTGCAAAAGTACTGGTATTAGATGAGGCACAGCGTATCAGCGATATTGGACTAAAGCTGAAACTCATCACAGATCAAATACCCGATATACAGGTAGTTGCTTCCGGTTCATCGGCCTTTGAACTGGCCAATCAGGTAAAGGAACCCCTCACAGGCAGAAAGTGGGAGTTTCACTTGTTCCCCTTGTCATTTGGAGAAATGGAAGCGCATCACGGGTTTGTGGAAGAACATCGCCGCATCGGTGAACGCCTGGTTTATGGTTATTACCCTGAGGTGGTGAGCCATCCGGGGGAAGAGCGCGAGGTGTTGAGCCAGTTGGCCGATAGTTTTCTGTACAAAGATATTTTGATGTGGGAACGGATAAAAAAGCCTGAAAAGCTAACCCGTTTATTGCAGGCTTTGGCATTTCAGATGGGGAATGAAGTTTCTTATCACGAATTGGGGCAAATTGTGGACCTCGACAACCAGACCGTTGAAAATTACATCACCTTGCTGGAGCAGACTTTTATCATTTTCAGGTTGCCGCCCTTGAGTCGCAATCTCCGGAAAGAGCTGAAGCGCAAACGAAAGATCTATTTTTACGACAATGGCATCCGCAATGCGATTATAGCGCAGTACCAGCCTTTGGAACTGCGGCAGGATGTGGGCGCATTATGGGAAAACTGGCTGATCAGCGAACGAAAAAAAACGCTGCATTACCAGGGAATACAGGCAAATACCTTTTTCTGGCGCACCCAGGATCAACAAGAGATTGATTATGTAGAAGAACGCGATGGAAAAATGTGGGCATTTGAGATGAAATGGTCGTCTAAAGCAAAGCCAAGCTTTTCTAAAACCTTTACACAAGCGTATCCGGAGCATGAATTGCTTGGCATCAATCGGGAAAATTACTTTGAGTGGTTGACAGGGAGGTAGAATCTAGGGCTAATTCTCACCTGTACTGGCCTTTGTGCGTTAGTTGCATTACTTTTGCGCCTCAAAATACAGTGAGGCTTTGAATTAGACCCATTCGCTTCGGGCAGTGATTAGTGATTGGTTGCTCCATGCAACCAATCAGCAATCACTACCCGAAGCTATCGGGCTTAACGCTTTGTAGGAACGCCTCAGTTTATCTGCTACACCATGCTAGAAAAATTGCAAGCCATCCGCGAAAAATACCTGCACCTCGAAGAACAACTCTCCGACCCAGGTATCGTCACGGATGTCGACCGCTCCAAAAAAGTGAACAAGGAGTACAAAAAACACCAGACCATCGTACAAGCCGCCACCCTGTACGAAAAGGTGCTGAACGATATAAAAAGCGCCAAGTCGGTGCTCGCCACTGAACCCGACCCGGAGATGAAAGAAATGGCCAGGGAGGAGATAGATTCCCTGGAGCCGGAACTGGAATCCCTTGAAGCAGAACTGATTGTACTCCTCACCCCCAAAGACCCTGAAGACGAAAAAGATGTGATCTTTGAAATCCGGGCAGGCACTGGGGGCGACGAGGCCGCTATTTTTGCCGGCGACTTATACCGCATGTACTCCAGGTTTTTCTCCGAACAAAGCTGGGACGTGGAGGTGCTGGACGAAACGCCCAGCGCCGCAGGCGGCTACTCCAAACTCGTGCTCGACATCAGCGGCGACAACGTTTACCGCAAACTTAAATTCGAATCGGGCGCCCACCGGGTACAACGCGTACCGGAAACCGAGGCCAAAGGCCGGGTGCATACCTCCGCCGCCACGGTAGCCGTGCTGCCCAAAATGGAACCGGAGGACATCAATATCCGCAAAGAAGACATCCGCACCGATGTATTCCGCGCTTCCGGCGCCGGTGGCCAGCACGTAAACAAAACAGAATCGGGTGTACGTTTCACCCACTTGCCCACAGGGGCAGTGGCCGAAAGTACCGAAAGTCGCTCACAACACAAAAACCGCGACATCGCCATGGGCCGCCTCATACAGGTGATCCAGGAAGCCCAGTTGGCCAAAGAAGCCAACGCCCTTTCCAGTGCCCGCCGCAGCCTCGTCGGCTCGGGCGACCGCTCCGAAAAAATACGCACCTACAACTACCCCCAAAACCGCGTCACCGACCACCGCCTCGAAGGCGACAACAAAAACTTCAACCTCGACCGGGTAGTGGAAGGGGATTTGGATGGGATTATCGAAGCGCTGACGATCGCAGACAATGCCGCGAAAATGCAGGGAGAATGAAAATCTTTTCCCGTTTTAGTACGTTAATGCCAAGTACACTATATAGTCAACGCAGAGTGGTTGTGAATACAGGAATGCTGCAATCATTTTAAAATCAGGCATTTGTTTTTTACCC
>CAYVPM010000014.1:0-12465 GCA_964453475.1 uncultured Saprospiraceae bacterium
TACCCGTTTTGTGTTGCCTTGGGTTGGGCAGGAAGCGGCATTGTTGGTTACAGAGCCGCTTTCTGAATCGATGTCTGACGACCGGCTTTTACTCTTGTCCGTTCGCGACAGCACCAAGGCTATCAAATCCCTGGAATCGTATGGCAAGGCCAGGGGGCTTTTGGCGCAAGGGAAAATCGGGATGTTTGATGTTTTCGGGTTTCAGGGCCGCGCGCTCCCGGGACCATTTTTTTCAAAAGAGGATAAGGCATTTCAAAACCCTTATTGCGCGCATTTGGGCAAGTACGTGGCAGTGGCGCCCAACAGGGCATCACTTGAGTTATTCATCGAAAAATACATCAGCAACCAAACCCTTGCCCAAAACACTGATTTTCTGCAATTAGCGCAACAGCTGAAGCCCAATGGCCGTGCTTTGCTGGTATTGAACGGGGGCTATTTGCCCCGGATTTTGCAGCAGATGTTTCAAGACAGGACAAGGTTGAACAGCCATGAAAAGGATATCAGGGCAATCGCCGGGGTAGGGTGGATGGCGGCCGAACTCAGTCCTTCCTTTGGACGTAAAGTTGAAGTAAAATTGTCTGCCCAGACACAAAACATCCAGGCGCCGCGGTCAAATGTTTCCTGGAAAACAGCCTTGAGTGCACCTGCCAGTACGCCCATCCAAATAATCCCGCAACCTGGCCTGCCCGAGGGGGCTGCCATCCTGGTGCAGGACAAACAATCACAATTGTATTGCTTAAATCCCGACGGTGAAATTGTGTGGCAGAAATCCATCGGCGAGCAAATTATCGGCTCTGTCCAGGGTATAGACTATTTTCAAAATGGCCGGAATTGTTACCTGTTCAATACCAAGTCCCAGGTTTGGATCATAGACGAAAAAGGCAAGGAAGTACAGGGATACCCGCTTCAGCTTAAGTCAATTGCGCGCACAGGGTTGAGCGCGGTGAATTTTGACAAAACCCGTGCATTCAGCTACTTTGTATGCTGTGAAAATGGGAATGCATACGGGTTCGACGCTTATGGCCGGGCATTGGATGGCTGGAACCCGCAGGCGAATATTGGCCAAGCGGTTTCGGGCATCCTGCATTTTCAACACATAGGCAAGGACTACCTGGTAGCTTTGGGCAACAAGGGGGAACTTTCGGTTTTTGGGCGCGACGGGAAATTGCGATTCCCTAAAGTATCCTTGCCGGGGACCTTTGGGGCGGGTGCTTTTTTGGACAAATCCACAGGACAACCGCGCATTGCCTGCCTCAGCAAAGACGGGGTATTATACAGCTGCGACCTGGAGGGCAAGCATTCCGTGCAAAGCCTCATTGGGAAGCCCCATCAGCCACCTTTAGTGGCAACCTGTATTTTGCAGGACGGTAAACAAGCCGTTGCCGTTTTGACCGGGAAGCAATTGACAAGCTTTAAAATGGTAGCTGGAAAGGCCCAAAAGGTGTTTTCCCAACAAATCGGCGCCATACCTGATGCCCTGTTCACATTGGAGTCCAGATGGGGCCTCAGTTCAACTTCGAATGGGAAAATCATCCTGCTCGATCAGGCAGGAAAACCTGTCAATGGCTTTCCTTTGGCCGGAAGCACTGCTTTCGGCTATTGCCGCTTGGCGCAGCAAAAACTGCTGATAACCGGGAACGGGAGCGCAGTATTCGCTTACACTGTGGAAGACTAAATTGGGCCGCCGGAAATCCAACATAGTCAGAAAAGATACAGATTTGCAGAATATCCTATTTGATCACTAGTGATCCGAACAATTGTTCTATATTTCGCCCTTGATTTTCACCACATTATTTCCCTAGCGTTTTTATGAAAAGAATTTTACTGCTCTTCGCATTTTGCCTGAGTTGTTGGGGTGTAGCTTCAGCCCAACTTCCCAATGGCAGCATCGCCCCGGATTTTACCGCCACCGACCTCGATGGCGTTAGCCACAACCTATACGATCTCTTGAACGCCGGAAAAACGGTTTACATCGATTTTTCGGCCACTTGGTGCGGCCCTTGCTGGAACTACCACAACTCCCATGCTTTTAAAAACTTGTGGGAGCAACGGGGGCCAGGCGGTACCAATGAGGTGTATTGTTTCTTTATTGAAGGGGACGCTGCCACCAACACGGCCTGTTTGTACGGGCCTTCCGGTTGCATTGGCGGCACTCAGGGCGACTGGGTGTCAGGCACTCCTTACCCAATTATTGAAAGCGCAGCCATTGACAACCAATACGCTGTTAGTTACTACCCAACCATTTATTGTATCTGCCCTGACGACAAAAAAGTGTACGTGGCAGGTCAGTTGGGCGCGGAAGCCTTGTGGAACTTCAGAAACGTAAAATGTGCGCCGCCGCCCATGAACTACAACGTGAACCTTGTCCGCAATGTAAAATGTATAAACACCAATACCGGCGCTATTGACATTGCCCCGGGTGGCGGTACTGGTACCTACACCTATCTGTGGAGCAGCGGCCAGACAACCCAGGACCTGAACAATGTCCCTGCCGGCACCTACACGGTTTCCATAACATCCGGAGGCGTAACACTGGTCTCAGATCCCATTGATGTGGAGGCGCCAGCCTTACCCTTGACTGCCGAAGTTGTGGATATGACCCTGGTGGGCTGTAACGGGGTGTTGGCCAGTATTACCATCTCAGGTCTCGGCGGATGGGATTCAGAATACACCTACAAGTGGCAGCATGGCGGTAACACGGAGACAGCCACAGGCTTGAGCCCCGGGCAGTATAAAGCTACCGTCACTGATGCCGGCGGCTGCACAACCACCATTGTGCAAACAGTGGCGCCACCCGTTTATCCTATTGCCGTGATTGCTCCGCCAGGTACGATCACCTGTACACAAACCAACATCCAGCTGAATGCCACAGGGTCGGACAGCGGGCCAGACTTTACGTATCAGTGGTTTGCTTCCAATGGCGGCAACATTGTTTCGGGCGCAACAACTTTGACACCCGTCGTGAACGCTGCCGGGAACTATACCTTCCAGATAACCAATGCTGTTTCTACTTGTACGGTATTTCTCGGAACTGCGGTGGCAGAGAATTTGACCCAGCCCTCAGCAGACGCAGGCGCTCCGGGCATCGTCTCATGCCCATTCCCTGTCGATACCTTGGCCGGAAGCGGCTCTACGGGCAGCAACTATACCTATAGCTGGACTGGCGGTGTCGTTGTTGAAGGGGGGAACACCCTGAGCCCGGTTGTCGGCGCAGCGGCGACATATACCCTCATGGTTACGAATACCACGAACGGCTGTACCAAAACATCCACGACCAGTGTGACAGGCTTCAATACCCCGCCGAGCCTTTCCACCACAAGCGGTGCACTCACTTGTGTCGCAGATACATTTATATTAAGCACCACCACCAACTCTAACAACCCCACTTTCCTGTGGTCGGGACCCAACGGCTACACTTCAACCTTGCAAAGTCCGGTTGTAGACACTTCCGGCACTTACAATGTGGTGGTAAACGACACCATTACCGGTTGTTCCAATACCGCAACGGCAACAGTAGTGGTCAGCATAGAAGGTCCAGGTGCTACGGCTACTGCCGACGCGCTCAGCTGCCTGGTTAGTATGGCAGTTGTACAAGGGATCACGCTTGACACCAATGCGACTTATGCCTGGATCGGCCCATTGGGCTTTACATCCGACACATCGACTTTCAGTGTCGGCGTGCCAGGCCAATACAACCTCGTCGTGACCGACCCTGATAACGGATGCACTTCTGCTACCGTTGCTATGGTCGCAGACAATACCATACCACCAGTTGCTGCGGCTGTGGCGCCGGGCAATTTGAATTGCAACACCGCACAAATGGTGTTGAACGGTTCCGGTTCGGCACAGGGAATTGATATCTCCTACAGTTGGACCACTGCAGACGGCAATATTGTAGAAGGAGGCAATACCCATTCACCGCTGGTAAATGCAGTGGGCAGCTATACGCTTTTGGTATCGAACAGCAGCACCGGCTGTACCAACACTGCAATGGCCACCGTGGCACAAAGCCCGCCAGTTACTGCTGAAATTTCTGCACAAAACAATGCCTTGTGCTTCGGAAGCTCCAGTGGTTCTGCTACAGCGGCTGGCCTTGGAGGTAACGGCATTTTTAGCTATGCCTGGAGCAATGGCGGCACCTTGGCTACCAATCCGAATTTGAGCGCCGGCGTTTATTTGGTGACACTGACCGATGGCGAAAACTGTACTGCCGCTGCTTCCGTAACCATCGCGCAGCCCGATATTTTATTGGCCAATATTACCGTAGGCCACCAAAGCTTGAGCGGTGTAAATGACGGTTCTGTATCGACCAACCCAAGTGGCGGCATGGCAGGCTACACTTACCTTTGGAGCAACGGCGCCACGACCCAAAACATTAGCAACCTGCCGCCGGGCAACTATTCTGTCTCCATTACAGATGCAAACGGTTGCGTCGTAGTGCGGACGGTAACGGTTAACGCATTTGACTGCGCTCTTTCAGTTTCCATTTCTGGACAAAATGCCAGTTGCTTTGATGATGCCAATGGCAGTGCCACGGTAAGCCACACCGGAGGGGCAGAACCACTGACATTCCAATGGAGCAACGGCGGTACAAGCCAAACCGTTACAGGGCTGGGCGCAGGCACCTACACCGTGAATATTACCGATGCCAACAATTGTCCGGCATCACTGGACATTGAAATCCTGGAGCCAACCCAGTTGTTCGGCAACGCAAGTGCCACACACGAGACCTTCGCCGGCGGCAACAACGGTACCGCTTCTGCCAACCCAACTGGCGGTACCGCCCCATATTCCTACTTGTGGAGCAACGGAGCCACTACGCCAAGTATTAGCAACCTGGCGCCTGGCGCCTATACCGTAGAAGTTACAGACCAAAATGGTTGCGCAGTTGTCAGGACAGTGGTGGTAAACGCCTTCTCCTGTGCTGTCTCCGCTACGAATACGGTATCGCACGTGAATTGCCCGGGCGGCAACTCCGGCGCCATCGTTCTGGCCTTGGTGGGCGGAACAGCTCCATTCACCTATTCCTGGAGCAACGGGGCAAACACCTCCAGCATTTCAAACCTTGCGGGCGGCACGTACACCGCTACCATTGTTGATGCTAACCAATGCCAGATCGTCAGTGAGGCGGTTGTAAACGAACCAATGCCATTTACCGATTGGAACGTTCAGGTTAACAACGCCACCTGCCCGAATGATGGAACCGGTGCTGCAGAAGCATCTATCGGCGGCGGAACCGCCCCCTATACTTTCCTTTGGAGCAATGGCGCCACAGGCAGCAACCTGAGCAATGTAAACGCAGGCGTCTATACCGTTGTAGCAACCGATGCGCATGGTTGTACGAATGCCACCGCCGTAATCATTGGCTCCAACGACCAGGAAATTCCAATGGTTTCTGCTCAAAACGCAACCATTGCCCTGGACAATTTGGGCAACGCGACCGTAACCGTGGCCGCCATCAGCGCCCAGTTCAGCGACAACTGCGGGATCGCCAGCGCTGTTATTGTACCCAATACTTTCAGCTGTGCGCAATTGGGCGAGCATGATGTCCTATTGACTGTCACCGACCTTTCGGGCCTGAGCAATGTCGTCACCGTAAGGGTAACCATTGTCGATACCGAATTGCCAGTTGTTACTTGCCCGGAAAATATTGTGGTTTGTCCCAGTGACAATCAGGTCAACTACCAGCCGGCAACCGCTCAGGACAACTGTTTGATCCTTAGCGGCCAATGGGCGCAAACAAGCGGCCTACCAAGCGGTGCAATGTTCCCTGTAGGCACGACGGAGCAGACATTTACCTTCACGGATGCCAGCGGCAACCTGGGAAGTTGTTCCTTTAGTGTGACCGTAACGCCGCCAGTTACATTTGACAACGTGGCCATTACCAACGACCACAACGGCATGGGCGTTGGTGCAGTAAACATAACGTTCTCCGGCGGTGTTGCGCCTTATAGCTTCTCCTGGACGATGGGCGGCGCAATAATTGCTACCACAGAAGACGTTGAAGGCCTGGTACAAGGCAATTACAATTTGGTTGTCACCGATGCGCAAGGCTGCACGTACCTGTTAGAAGGAGTGCCAGTGGGCAATACCGTTGCAGTACAAGAGCCGAGCTGGTTGAGCGGGGTAAGCCTGCAGCCCAACCCGACAAGCGAAATGACGCAAGTGGTGTTTGCAAGTCCATTGACCACACGCCTGGAAATTGCTGTTATCGATGCTACTGGCCGGGTGCTGAAAACACTACTCAGCGAGCAAGCCAAGCAGGTTACCATCAACTGCGCAGAGCTGCCTAGCGGCATGTACACGCTGCGTTTCCGTTCCAATCAGGAAATTGGCACGCGAAAATTGATGGTGATAAAATGATGAAAGCATAAAGTTGAATAATTTGGCGCGGCTTTCCTTTCCTTGGAAGGCCGCGCTTTTTTTTGATTGGGCACTGCTTTGTTCGCCCGCGATTTTTAACCCACAGAATAACGCTGACCTATGGCGATTACAAAAGCATTGATTGCTGCTGCAATCCTTTTCCTGGCGAACTCCAGCCAGGCCCAATCAGGCTGCACTGACCCTCAGGCCACTAACTTCAATTCCGGAGCGGTGCAAAATGATGGCTCATGCCTTTACCCACCCACAAGTTATGCGGCCGCTTTTATGGCAAACCTGGGCAATGAACTGGCGGAGATAAGCGGATTGGAAAATGCGAACAACGAATGGTGGGCGCACAATGACAGCGGTTTTGATCCCATATTTTTTAGCATCAATCCGAATACCGGGGCGATATTGAAGGAAATAGCGCTGAAGGATGCCAAAAACTGGGACTGGGAAGATGTTTGCTCCGATGGCGCAAACCTGTATTTCGGCGATTTTGGCAACAACAGCAATAACCGTCAAAACCTGGGGATATACAAAGTACCGTTCAGCGCGATCGGAGCCGGGAACAACCAAACCGTTAATGCCGATGAGTACAGCTTCCTGCCATTTGCCTACCCCGATCAGTTTGATTTCACGGCGGTGCCGGAAGACAGCACCGTTTTTGACTGCGAAGCCATGATCTATGTGCAGGGGAAACTTCATTTATTTACTAAAAACAGGAAGCAATACCGCACGGCACATTACGCCCTTGAGCCTAGCAACAACAGTATTCAAAAGTTGGAGACCTTTGACTGTCAAGGGCTTATAACCGGCGCCAGCATTTCTCCCGATGGAAAAACCATCGCTATGGTGGGTTACGACCTGCGCGGCTTGCCCAGCGTTTTCTGTTGGTTGCTCTGGGATTGGCAGCCTGGAACGGATAATTTTTTCAGTGGGAACAAGCGCCGCATCGAATTGGGCAGCGCGTTTACCGTCGGGCAGGTGGAAAGCATCGGTTTTCACAACAACCGGAGCGCTTATATCGCCAATGAACGCACGGCTTTTGGCGGCATATTGTTTGTGCCGCAGCGGGTATGGGGCATCGATTTCAGCGACTGGCTTCCAGCGATGGTGAGCACTCTGAACCCATCGGAAAGCAGCAAGAAACTCGCTGTTTTCCCGAACCCAAGCAGTGGAAAATTGCAACTATCGACGGAGCTGCAGGATCTGGCAAAAGCCCGGTTGCAGATAACCAATGCTTTGGGTGAAAGCAGCTGGATACCGCTAGTACAGCGGGAAATTGACCTTAGCAGTTTTCCAAATGGGCTATACACATTGCTTCTTACATGGGAAGGCGGGAGTGCCCATGCCCGCATTGTCTTACAGCGATAGAGGGGGCTATTTCACCGAAGTTCCTCCAAACATCAATTCCTGCACATTGGCAGAATTTAAGAAATCATGCGGGAAACCTAGCTCGATCTTGCTGGCCTCATCCAGTTCCTGAATGTATTTGTCGGGAATCACGAAATCCAGACAACCCATAGAGGGCGCAATTTGGCTGGCTTTGGAGGCGCCGACCAAGGGGATGACGTTCAGGTTCGGGTTTCGCTGCCGTGTCCAGTTTATGGCAACCTGCACAGGAGGAACTTTGAGCTTTTTGGCCACTTTGACTACTTTTTCGGCTATCTTATTGGCGCGTGCATTGCGGCGGATGCTGTGCTCGGGCAGTCGCCCCGTTTCTCCTTTCAGGTATTTGCCCGTAAGTGCTCCGCCGGCAATGGCGCCCCAGGGCGTCACAGCCAATCCGAAATGCTGGGCCATGGGCAACAAGTCGCGCTCGGGTGTGCGGGCAAGCAGGGAGTACTCGATTTGCAGCGCAACAAATGCGCTCCATCCCCGCAATTCGGCAATGGCATTGCTCTGGCTAACGATCCAGGCCGGCGTGTCGGAAATGCCGATATGGTGGACTTTTCCACTCCTTACCAGGTCTTCCAGCCCGCGCAGCAATTCATCGGCCTGAATGGTTCCGTCCCAGGCATGCACCCACAAAAGGTCTATGAAATCGGTACCCATCCGGCGCAGGCTTTCGTCGACAGAGCGGAACATGTTCTTTCGGTGATTTCCGGCAAAGTTCGGGTCGCCCAATTGGTCGCGCAGCGTAAATTTTGTGGCCAGGACAAAATGGTGTCGCTCCGCTTTTACGAACTCACCAAGCCAGTGCTCGCTCGTGCCTTCCGTGTAACGGTTGGCGGTATCGACAAAATTGCCGCCAGCATTTGCGTAGGCATCGAATATTTGCTGGCTTTCAGCCTTGTCGGCCCCCCAGCCCCATTCGGTGCCGAATGACATGGTGCCGAGGCAGAGTTCTGAAACACGGAGGCCGGAGCGGCCAAGTAGTCGGTATTTCATGGTTTAAAATTATTGATCCCGGGTCTTCACGTAAGCCTGGAAGCGCACCGCATTTACTTTGTGCGCTGCAAAGGTTTCGGCAAAGGCATGGGTGCCGGAGTCGTCAGGCTTGGCGCAGAAATATAAGTAATTGTGCTTTTCAGGGTTCAGTACGGCATCCAGACTGGGGATTGAGGCCATGCTGATCGGGCCTGGCGGCAAGCCTTTGTACATGTAGGTGTTGTAGGGCGAGTCAAAAGTTGTGTGGTATTCTGTGACGCGGCGGGTCGTGAAATCGCGGGTAGCGAACACGCAGGTGGGGTCGGCCTGCAACTTCATGTTGATGCGGAGGCGGTTGAGGTAAACGCCGGCAATGGTCGGCTTTTCGCTTACCGCATTGGTTTCACGCTCCACGATGGTAGCCATGATATACACCTGCTGTGTGCTGAGTCCTTGCGCCTTTGCTTTCTCCAGCCGGTTGTTCTTGCTCCAGAACATATCGTGCTCTTTCACCATGCGGGTCATAAAGCCTTTTGCGTCGGTGTTCCAGAATAATTGGTAGGTGTTGGGAATAAAAACCGTCAACAGGGTTTCCGTGGTCAGGTTGTATTGCCGCAGGAAGTTGTTGTCCCTGAACAATTGAAGTAGTTCCAGGGAATCTGCTTCAATGAACCGCGCGGCTTTGCCCGCGACCTCTTCCGGCAAGCGCTCGTTGGTGAGCACCAGGTTGACGGGGGCTTGCTCCCCGTTGCGCAGGTGTTGGATCAATTGGCGGTTGGTCCAGCCGGGCTTCACTTCGAAACGCCCGGGGCGCATTTTGTCCTTTTTGTAGTTCATCTGCTCGGCGAGCCATCGGAAATTCACCTCGTCGCGGATAAAGCCGCCGCGTTTCAATATCCGCACCACGTCTTCAAACGAAGCGCCGGTTGGGATACAGACAAATGGATCCTGGATATTTGACGAAACGGCAGGCACTAAAAAAGCTTTGATTGGTTGAATGGCGAAATAAGCGCCAATAGATAGGGCTAAAAGCAACAAGATCAAGATGTTGCGAACAGTTGAGGATTTTTTTGACATGCTGGTTTGGGCGTTGCCGGGTAAAGTTGAGATTGTTAGATACATTTGATCACGTATTTAAATGAGCGTTGAAGTCGGGAGTGTAAGCCTGACGACAGGATTAAAGGCTATTAAACGCCTTGTTTTTTGTCGAAAAAAGCGAGCAGGTCGCCCACAGTTTCGCGCAGGTCTTTTCGGTTCACAACCAGGTCGACAAAGCCATGCTCCAGCAAAAACTCTGCAGTTTGGAACCCTTCGGGTAGGTCGCGCTTGATGGTTTCGCGGATGACACGCGGCCCTGCAAACCCGATCAAAGCGCCGGGTTCTGCCAGGTTAATGTCGCCCAACATGGCAAAGGAAGCTGTTACACCGCCTGTGGTGGGGTCGGACATCAAGGAAAAGTAAGGAAGCCTGGCCCTTGCCATCAACGTGAGTTTTGCGCTGGTTTTGGCCATTTGCATCAAGGAGAAAGCACTTTCCATCATACGCGCTCCGCCTGTTTTTGAAATAATCATCAGCGCCGCTTTCGATTCGAGCGCATGGTCGATGGCCAGGGAGATTTTTTCACCCACTACAACGCCCATGGAACCGCCGATAAACTTGAAATCCATGGCAGCTACCACCAGGCGGTGGCCCATCACTTCGCCAGCGCCGATGGAAAGCGCATCGTTCAGCCCTGTTTTTTTCCGGGATTCTTCCAGGCGCTTGTCGTATGGCTTCAAGTCGGTGAATTTCAGCACGTCGACAGAGATCATATCATCGTGCAGCGTTATGTACTCGTGGCCGTCGAAAAGTAATTCAAAATACTCCTCCGACCCGATGGAGGTGTGATAGTCGCATTTTGGACATTTGTAATAGTTGTCGCGGAGCAGCTTCGTTGTACTGGTTTCCTTGCATTTCTTGCATTGGAACCACAAGCCTTCAGGCACGTCTTTCTTTGACTTTGTCGCCGTGGAAATGCCTTCCCGTAATCGTTTGTACCAACTCATAAGATAGGTTTGATTGTTCTGGCCGATTTGGTTGGGTAGGGCAAAGATACACCGCTGCCAAATATATCCCGCTTGAGTTTCTGGTTGCGTTTATTTTTCTGCCATATGTGCCCAAGGTTTGCCAGGCCATATATTCTGCGTTTTTTTGCCAGTAAATTCAGCCGCCGTATGCATAAGCTATTCAGCATCATTATTGTTCTGGCCTTCGCAAAGGTTGGAAAATCACAGGAAACGAACATCATTTTCCAGGTCAGCCACTTAAAATCGCCCGACGTGGTCATTGGTTTTTATAAGGGCGGAAAGGCTTTTCGCCTCGATTCTGTGCAGGTTGATACCATTTCGGGCAGTTTTCGCCTTCAAAAAGAAGGGCTGCAGCCCGGTATTTATTTTTGTCAGGCAAATACCGGAAGGTTGTTTGACTTCATTGTTCCCGCACCGGGAAGTTCCTTTTCCATTCAGGCAAATATGGCGGCGCTGGATTCGGTAAGTTCACCCGATTCCCCTGAAAACGAAGCCCTTTTTCGCTTTGAACAGCAGCGCAGCGCCATTGAGCGCAGTTTTGAAGCGAAAAAAGCGATGCGGAACTTGGTGGCCCAGGCGACAAAAAACGATGCCGAAGCCTTGAAACCTTACGATACAGAGCTTCAGGCATTGCTGCTCCAAACCGACTCCCTGGCCCTGGGCTATATCAAAAAATACCCGCAGCACCTTTTTGCACGGATGCTGCAAGCAGTGCGGCCGCCAGAGCCGCCAGTGTCATTGAAACCCATGTTGAAAACAGGCAAGCCGAACCCAGACTACGCGCGCTGGCAGCGCTTGCACTACTGGGACAACACCGATTTCAGGGACGAAGCCCTGCTGGGAAACACTTTCTGGCAAGTTTTTTTCGATAACTTCTTTGCGCGGCACGTGACGCCAAAACCAGATTCCATCATCCGGGCCATCGACGAAGTACTGGCCAAAACCCCGCGCGGCGGCGCATTTTTTCAATTTATCGTGCTGCGGATCACTCAGTTTTATGAACAAAACGATGCGCCGGGAGCCGACCGGGTATTTGTGCACATGGTGGACAAGTATCAACGTAAAGCGGAAACGCCCTGGCTCGACATAGCTACCCTGGAGCGGCTGGCTTACAAAGCCGATGCACACCGGCCCAACCTGACGGGCAGCCTGGCCTTGAACTTTTCCATGCCCGATGAAACGGGCAAACCGGTAGAACTGTACCAAATCGAAGCACCGATGACCATGCTTGTCTTCTACAGCCCGCTGTGCGCGCACTGCATGGAAGTCATGCCCAATATCTACCAAGTTTACCTCGACTACCAGCCGAAGCGACTTGCCGCCATCGCGATCAATACTGATAACCAGGCGGAATACTGGAAAAAATTCATCGGGCAACAAGGCTGGGCCTGGTATGATGTGGACGATCACCAGGCGATGGAACAACTGGAAAAGCAGTACAGTGCCTACAACCTGCCTGTCATCTACCTGCTCGACAAGGACAAGCGGATACTGGCCAAAAAGGTGAAGCCAGGGGATTTGGGGGCGGCTTTGGGGCGGTATTTGAGGTGAGCACCTGGCCCTGCTCACCCGTTACAGAGCATACTTGATGTGTTCCATGTCAGGTGCAATAACCACGACTTGATCTGACAGTTGGTCAAAAAGTTCATTGAAATTTAGGGAT
>CAYVPM010000015.1:0-5371 GCA_964453475.1 uncultured Saprospiraceae bacterium
TAGATAGCGTACCTACGGCACGCCGGCACACGAAATTAACATTTCTACCAAGATTCCGTCCCGCTGGGACGAAAAGCGTTAAAAATTCGGGATGACTCTTATTATGCTTCAAAATTAAAATACGTGCAAATGTAGGACCTTCGGACAAAACCATAATTTAAACCCTTTTTGGCGCAAACTGTTGGGTAGTGGCCACAAAATCAGCGGGGCACTCTACCTTTGCGGGCCATTTAATAAAGTAAAACATGAACATAGCTGTAATAGGCACCGGTTACGTCGGATTGGTAACCGGAACTTGCTTCGCAGAAACCGGCAACAATGTCATTTGCGTAGACAACAACGAAAAAAAGGTAAAAAGTTTGCGCGCGGGCACGATCCCCATCTTCGAACCGGGGCTGGATGTGCTGTTTGACCGCAACACCAAAGAAGGCCGCCTGCATTTCACCACCAATTTGCCGGAAGCGGTCGAGCATGCCCAAATCATTTTCCTCGCACTGCCTACCCCGCCGGGCGAAAACGGCAACGCCGACCTGTCGTACATCATGGGTGTAGCCCGCGACCTCAGCGGCCTCATCACCGATTACAAAGTGATCGTGGACAAAAGCACCGTGCCCGTGGGCACTGCCGAAAAAGTCGCCGCCATACTCGCTGAAAAACTGTCGAAGAAGCTGTTCGATGTGGTGTCTAACCCCGAATTCCTGCGGGAAGGGGTTGCCGTGGAAGATTTTATGAAGCCCGACCGCGTGGTGATCGGCGCCAGCAGCGACCGTGCCCGCAAAACCATGAAGCAGCTGTACGAACCCTTTGTGCGCCAGGGCAACCCCATCTTTTTTATGGATGAGCGCAGCGCCGAGCTTACCAAGTACGCCGCCAATGCCTACCTCGCCACCCGCATTTCCTTTATGAACGAAATTGCCAATCTCTGCGAAAAGACCGGCGCCAATGTCGACATGGTGCGCATCGGCATGGGCAGCGATACCCGCATCGGCAAACGCTTTTTGTTTCCCGGCATCGGCTATGGCGGCTCCTGCTTTCCCAAAGACGTACAAGCCCTCGCCAAAACCGCCACCGACCATACCTACGATTTCAAAATCCTGAAATCGGTGATGAAGGTGAACGGCATCCAAAAAGGTGTTTTGACCAAAAAGATCAAAAAGCACTACAAAAACGAGCTTTCCGGCAAGACCGTGGGCGTCTGGGGGCTCGCTTTCAAGCCCAACACCGACGATATCCGCGAGGCGCCGGCTTTGGTCATCATCGACGAATTGTTGGCACTCGGCGCCAAGGTAAAAGCTTTCGATCCGGAGGCGATGGCACATGTAAAAGCCATTTACGCTGACCGCATCACCCTGGTCGACAGCATGTACGAGGCCATAGAAGGGGCCGATTGCCTGGCGATCATGACCGAGTGGGGCGAATTCCGCACCCCCGATTTTGAGCGCATGGGCGCCGCCTTGCGCGACAAGCTCATTTTTGATGGCCGCAATTTGTACGACATTGATAGCATGAAAGGGCAGGGATTTACGTATGTGAGTATGGGAAGGCCAAAGGTGCGGGGCCGGAAAAAGGGCTAGGCTTCAAACAAACACTTGAAGCGTAGGTAGCACCGCGTTCACGCGGTCCGGACGAGAGCCTTCAGGCTCGCGAAACCCAAATAAAAAGGCTCGCGAACCTATCCCAGTATTTCCTCAAACGCGCTTTAAATCGTTGTTGCGCTTGATTGCTTTTGACTTATTACACAATGGTTGCATCATGCACGAGCCTGAAGGCCCGTTTCCAGACCGCGTAAACGCGGTGCTACCATATACGCGGTGCTACCTATAAGGCCCGTTTCCAGCAGCGACTGGCCAGCATTGATTTTCGATATTTTACTACCAATTTCAAGGTGATGTTATCCAAAACTCACGTTACAATAGTTTTTATCTTGCGGCAAGGTTGAAGCCACACTACTGGACATTTTTCGGGTTGAGCGAAAATGTACTTCCAAACTTCTGTTTGGCCACTCATGCCAAACGGAAGTTTGGCGGTACTTTTACACACAATGTGAAAAATGTCCAGTAGTGTGGGTTGAAGCATGTACAAAATAAATTTTTTTATGCCCAAAATTGATGTCCAAAAATTGATAGATGAACACCAGCCGAAAGATATTGAGGCATTGAACCAGTTGTTGAATGCAGCAATTCATCGGATAAACGACGCGCCTTTACCTGATTTTTGCGGGTTATCGCCCAACCAAATGACCAAGCTATTATATGCCCCTTTTAGTGAAGGCTCTCCCTTTGGATACAAGAATTTTGATCCTGCGGTGCTCGATCAATCACCGTTTTTTCTGCTGGCTGAAGATATTTTGCGGCGCACCGTATTGAAAACCAACCCATTCAAAATGACGACCTCTACCCATGCGCTACCAGTGAGCGTGGTGAAAGAGTTGTACGAAAATTTGACGCTTAAAGACGAGGAAATTGAAGATGGGTTTATAAAACTCTCCAAAGAGTCTGATTGCTCAATCATTCATGTCTGCAGAATAGTACTTGACAGCACATGTGTTGTTCGGAAGCAGCACGGGAAATGGCACTTGACGAAGAAAGGTGAAAAGCTCGTGCAGCCGGCACAACGGAATGCCTTATTCCAGGAGATTTTTCAAACCTTTGCGCTCACCTACAATTGGGGGTATCTGGATGGGTACGAACACCCAAATGCAGGTCAAATGGGTTTTACATTTTCCCTATCCCTGCTCTCCAATTTCGGTGAAACGGTGCGTCCCTCGGATTTTTACGCCCAAAAATACAGCACGGCATTCCCCATGCTTTTGGACCAAATCCCAGCAACGTCGTATAGTTCCCCAAAACAGAGTTTGGCAAGTTGCTTCAACTTGCGCTTTATCGAGCGCTTCGCGCATTGGTGGGGACTGGTCGAAATCTTACAAAAACGCGATATTTTTAAAGAAACCCCAAATCTGATCAGGAAGACTGGGCTGCTTGATTTGTTGTTTCAAATGCCGACAATGAAAGACATGGGATAGTTTTCCACACAGGACTTATTTTTCCACTTTTTGTTTTAAGTTTGCGTCTGCAACACATTGTCAGCCCATGCCGAATTTCGCTCACCTCCACTGCCACACCCAGTTCTCTTTGCTCGACGGCGCCGCCTCTATCCCCGGCCTGTTTAAAAAAGCCGCCGCCGATGGCATGAAAGCCCTGGCCATCACCGACCACGGCAACATGTTCGGCGCTTTCCAGTTCGTGGCAGAAGCCGCCAAGCACGAGGGTGTGAAACCCATTGTAGGCTGTGAGTTTTATGTGGTGTCCGATCGGCACCGGCACACCTTTACCAAGGAAGACAAGGACAAGCGCTACCACCAGCTTTTTTTGGCCAAAAACGCCGAGGGTTACAAAAACCTCGTGAAACTCTGCTCGCTCGGCTACATCGAAGGATTGTACGGCAAGTACCCGCGCATCGACAAGGAGCTGATTCTGCAATACCACGAAGGCCTGATCGCTACGTCCTGTTGCATTGGCGCCATGGTGCCGCAGGCCATCCTGCGGCACGGAGAAGAAGAAGCCCGGAAAGAATTTGAATGGTGGCTCGACCTGTTCGGAGAAGATTATTACATCGAAATCCAGCGGCACTTCATGGCGGAGCAAGACAAAGTGAACGAAGTGTTGCTGCGTTGGGCCGATGAATACAAGGTGAAGGTTATTTGTACCAACGACTCGCACTACATCGACCAAAAAGATGCCAACGCCCACGACATCCTGCTCTGCGTAAACACAGGCGAAAAGCAAGCAACCCCCGCCATCCGCGAATTCGTGGAAGAAGGCACCATTATGAAAGGCGGCCGCTTCGCGTTCTGGAACGACCAGTTCTATTTCAAGACCCAGGCAGAGATGGGAAAGCTGTTTGGCGACGTGCCGCAGGCCCTCGACAACACCCTCGAAATCGTGGACAAATGCGAGTACCTGAAACTGAAAAAAGACATACTGCTCCCCAACTTCGTTATCCCGAAAACCTTCCATACACAGGACGAATTTTTGCGCCACCTCACCATGGAAGGCGCAAAAAAACGCTATAAAGAAATCACTCCGGAAATTGAAGAGCGCCTCAACTTCGAGCTGCGCACCGTCGAAACGATGGGCTTCGCCGGCTACTTCCTCATCGTGGCCGACTTTATCAACCACGGCAAGGATATCGGCGTGTTCATCGGCCCCGGGCGCGGCTCGGCGGCAGGCAGCGCAGTGGCTTATTGCATCGGCATCACCAACATCGACCCCATCAAGTACCAGCTGCTGTTCGAGCGCTTCCTGAATCCGGACCGAAAGTCCATGCCCGATATCGACACGGATTTTGACGATGAAGGCCGGCAGAAAGTGATCGATTATGTGGTGGAGAAATACGGCAAACAACAGGTGGCGCAAATCGTGACCTATGGCACCATGGCCGCCAAAATGAGCATCAAAGACGTGTCGCGGGTGCTCGACTTGCCCCTCGACCAGGCCAATGCCCTGGCCAAGCTCGTGCCGGATAAGCCCGGTATTTCCCTCAAGCGCGTACTCACCGCACCCATCACGGGCGAAGGCTCCCTGTCGGAAAAAGAAGGTTTATCGGGGGAAGACATCGACAACGCTAAAAAACTCCGCGAACACCTCGCCGCCGAGGAGACTCCCGAAGGCATGGTGCTCAAGGAAGCCATGATCCTGGAAGGTTCCGTGCGCGGCACCGGTATCCACGCAGCGGGCATCATCATCGCCCCCAAAGACCTCACGGAGATCATACCCGTGGCCACTTCCAAAGAAACGGAACTGCTCATTACCCAATATGAAGGCTCCATCATCGAAGACGCCGGCGTTATCAAAATGGACTTTTTGGGCCTCAAAACCCTCACCATCATCCGCGATGCCCTCATCCTGATTGAGCAAAACCACGGGGTAAAGATCAGCATCGACGATATACCGCTCGACGACGTAAAAACATACGAACTCTACCAGCGCGGTGAAACCAACGGCACATTCCAGTTTGAAAGCGCCGGGATGCAAAAGTACCTGCGCGAGCTCAAGCCTGACAAATTCGACGACCTCATCGCGATGAACGCGCTGTACCGGCCGGGGCCACTGGAGTATATTCCGGACTATATTGCACGCAAACACGGACGCCAGGAGGTGACCTACGATTTGCCTGATATGGAGGGGTATCTCAAGGAAACATTCGGCATTTGTGTGTTCCAGGAGCAGATTATGTTGCTTTCTCAGAAATTGGCAGGATTTTCTAAGGGCGATGCCGATGTGCTCCGCAAAGCCATGGGCAAGAAACAAATTGCCGTGCTCAATAAAATGAAGGGGCAATTCATCGAAGGCGGTACGGCCCGCAACCATCC
>CAYVPM010000015.1:5381-12288 GCA_964453475.1 uncultured Saprospiraceae bacterium
GGCTGCCAAGCTCGAAAAAGTATGGACCGACTGGGAGGCCTTCGCTTCCTACGCCTTCAATAAAAGCCACTCTACCTGCTATGCTTTTGTAGCTTATCAAACGGCATACCTCAAGGCGCACTACCCTTCAGAATACATGGCGGCGGTGCTCACCCATTCACAAAGTAATATCGAAAAAATCACCTTCTTCCTCGAAGAATGTAAACGCATGGGGCTCAACGTAAAAGGCCCGGATGTGAACGAATCGCTCATCAATTTCGCCGTCAACAAAAAAGGCGATGTCCGCTATGGCATGGGCGCAGTAAAAGGCGTGGGCGAAGGCGCCGTGGAAGTGATGATACAGGAACGCAAGGAAAACGGCCCGTTTACCAACTTATTCGATTTTATGCGCCGCATCAACCTGCGCACCGTGAACAAGCGGGTGATGGAGAGCCTGGCTTACGCGGGCGCTTTCGACAGCTTCGGGCTGCCCAGGTCGGTGTTCTTCGCCCCAACGGATAAATTCGACACCTTTATCGAAAACCTGCTCCGATACGGCAGCGCCCACCAGGAAGACAAACTCATGTCGGTTAACTCCCTGTTTGGCGACCTTTCCGACAGCGTGAGCATTCCGGAGCCTACGGTGCCAAAAGCGAATGAATGGGGGCTTATTTATAGGTTGCAAAAAGAAAAAGACGTCATTGGCATCTACCTCAGCGGCCACCCGCTCGATGAGTTCCGCTACGAATGGGAAAACTTCGCCAGTCCACTCGACAAATTGGAGAACTACCGCAACCGAAAGGTCAATGTCGCCGGATTTGTGATCAAAGCCGAACACCGTATCAGCCAGCGGGGCACGGGCTGGGGGCGATTTACCATTCAGGATTATACCGAATCCCTGGAGATCACGATGTTTTCAGAGACCTATGCCAAGTTTAAAACCTTTTTTGAGGAGGGTACCAGTGTGTACGTGGAAGGGGAGTACAAACAGCGCTACAATTCGGATGAATTTGAATTCCGCGTAAACAATGTGCGCCTGCTCGAAGCCATCGGTGCGGAAAAAACCAGCTCTGTTACCCTGCAGATACCGGTAGAGTTGCTTACCGCTGAACTGATAGACCGCATCGAAAAACTGTGCGCGGCCCACAAAGGCAAACACCTGCTTAAAATGGAGCTTATCGACCGCCAGAACAAGGAAAAAATGGCGTTTACTTCAGCAGGGAAAAAGGTGAATGTGGGGAATGAGTTTTTGGCGGCGATGGAGTTGTTGGGGGTGGAGTGTGGGGTCAATTGACACCCTTCCCCTTTCCCACCACCTCAAAATCCTGCTCCAGCCTAAACCCGTCCTTATCTACCAGCGCCAAATGGTGCTTTCCCACCGCGGGTTGCAAGCCCATCTGGTGAAACGTTTTCGTGCTTCCAAGGTACACCCCGTCGAGGTGCCAGTAAATTTCAATGTCGGTTTTGCGGTGCGCCACCTGGAAAATGGTACTGCTCAATTTTCCGTTCAAATCCACCGGCACGTAGATACGCGCCGCTTCTTTCGGGTAAATCAGCTGCATGGGCGATTGCCGCTGCGCGCTTTCGGTGCCAACACAATCGGGCCGAAAAGGCGGCGGTGAGATATACCAGGGGTTTTTGCTCTTGAAATAATAGGCTTCAACGGGCGGCAACACAAACCAGGGGCGATGCTGCATCAAGGAAGGCGACGCACAATCGCCCGTCACTTGCCATTCTCCCGTGGGGTCGAGGTGCAACAACTGGTGATGTTGACAAGCCGCCGATTTCAAGCCGCTTTTAGGTATCCAGATCGTATCCGGTTCACAGTACTCCCCGGCCCGAAAACCGCTTTGCGGACAAACGGGCACCTGTACCATATCGTCGTAAGGTGGGTCGAACCAGCGCCCTTCCTGTGGCAATTGTTCGAAAATTTCAAATAAGGCAGGGGCCGCAAATTCCACGCCGATAAGACCAGGCCTGCCTTCACCGTCGGCGTTGCCCACCCACACCCCCACGGCGTAGCGCGGGGTCACGCCTGCCGCCCATGCGTCGCGGAACCCGAAACTGGTGCCCGTCTTCCAGGCTATCGAGCGGCTGGCTTGAAAAAGCTCCCATTCGCCGGTGCTGTTGGGGCGCTCCACCTGGCGCATGGCTTCGAAGCTGTACCAGATGGAAGCGGCGCTTAGCAAATCGTTGTTTGTAGTTAGTTGTTCCTTGTTGCTGCGTTTGGCTTTTCGCAGAAAATTTGGCTTGCGAAAATCATCCCGGGCGTATTTCCCGTTTCGGTCGTAAAAAGCGCCGAGGGTACGGCCCATGCATGCATACGTATTGGTAATATCGAGCAGGTTGGCCTCTGCTCCACCCAGAATAAGCGACAAACCGTAGTGGTCCGGGGGCTTGTTCAAGGTGCTCAAGCCTAGCCGTTGCAAATTGAAATGAAACTTCTCCAGCCCGTATTTTTGGAGCAACAGCACAAATGGCACATTGAGTGAGCGTATGAGTGCGCGCCGGGCGGGTACCGCACCGTCGTAACTTTCATAATAATTTTCAGGGCGGTATTGCCCGAGTTGGGTAGGCACGTCGTGCAGGAGGCTGGCGGGCAAAATGTCGCCGCTTTCCAGGGCCAGGGCGTACAAATAGGGTTTCAGGATACTACCCGTGCTGCGCGGCGCGGCAATGACATCCACTGATTCGCTGTGCGCTTTGCCCACATCCGGCACATTGCCCAGGTAAGCCAGCACATCTCCAGTCGGCACATCGATGATAACCGCCGCCATATTGAACACCCCGTTTCCTTTATTGACTTCCTGCCGGCGAATGAGGATTTCCATCACTTTCTCCTGCAAATGTTTGTCGATGGTCGTGTGGAAACGGGTTTGATGGACATTGCGCCCCGCGGCATCGGAGCGGGTGAGCCGGTCGAGGAGCTGTGGCGCCAATTGAGGCAACGGAAGCGGCTGCTCGGGCAGCGGTTCTTCTTTCGAATATTCGCAGGTATTGGCGCTGAGGAGGCCTTCGTCGCGCAGGCGCTCGAGCAGGCGGTTGCGTTTGGCGACCAGGGCATCGCGGTTTCTACCAGGGTGTATCAAGGCGGGGCTATTGGGCAACACGGCGAGGGTGGCCGTTTCAGCCCAGGAAAGTAAACCCGGACTTTTGCCGTAATAACGCCACGATGCCGCTTCAATCCCCACTACGTTGCCGCCGTAAGGCGCATTCGCAGCATACAACGACAGGATTTCTTTTTTGGAGTAGCTTAGTTCGAGCCTGGTGGCCATGAACATCTCCACGATTTTCTCCACAATGGTGCGGTCGGGGTTGTCGCGCGCCATGCGGATCACCTGCATGGTGAGCGTGCTGCCCCCGCTGACCACCTTGCCACGGGTAATATTCAGCCATAAAGCCCGCCCAAAACTAATCGGATCCACGCCGGGATGCCACCAAAAACGTTTGTCCTCAAAAGCCACCACACAGGCGACATATTTGGAGGGCAAGGAGTCGGCCGGTGGAAACCGCCATTGCCCATCCGAAGCGATCCGGGCGCCCAGCAATGCCCCGTCCCGGTCCTCCAACACCACACAAAGGGGTTTTTGAAACAAGGGGCGCGGCAAACAAAACAGCCACAACAGTAAAAAGAAAAGCAAAGCTCCCGTCGTTTTCGGCCGACGCTGTGCAAAAGCCCTGACCTTTTGCCAGGCGACAGTGCCCTTTGCACGCAAATAATCTATATAATCTTGATACGGGTGACGCACAACATTTGATTTTGCCCAAAAGTAAGGGAAGAAAGCCATGTGCTGCATGCCTCGTTTAGTAAGCGTGAACCCTCCGGTATTATCCGGTGATGCGCAAGGATTCACGCGCCATGCGGCAGGGATCGCCACTCATTTAAACCAGCTTGCGTAAAACACATAATTGTTCGCTATGCGCTCAATTTGCCCCTTGAACAATTCTGGCGTGAGTTCTTTCACGCGCCTTGCCGGCACGCCCGCATATACGCCACCCGCCTTGCAATGCATGTTTTCCAGCACCACGGCGCCCGCTGCGATCAGGCAATTGGATTCTACAACAGCCTGATCCATGATGATGGCGCCCATGCCAATCAGCACATTGTCGTGCAGCGTACAGCCATGCACCAGGGCCCGGTGGCCGATGCTGACGTTGTTGCCAATCGTAGTGCCGCATTTTTGGTAGGTACCGTGTAGTATCGCCCCGTCCTGAATGTTTACTTTGTTGCCAATACGGATAAAATTCACATCGCCGCGCACGACGGCCTGGAACCAAACCGAACATTCGTCGCCCATGACAACATCACCGATGATGGTGGCGTTTTCGGCCAGAAAACAATCAGCGCCAAATTGGGGGCTGATATTGCGGCAGGGAACGATAAGGGCCATGTGTTTTTGGTGATTAGTGATTGGTTGGATCGGTGACTGGTGCACAGCATTCCATTTTCAAAATTGAATGCGTTTTTCAGCACTCAATCGAGTGTGTTTTTCAGCGCCCAAGGTAAAAAATGCGTACGATTGAGTGCTGAAAAACAAAATCAAACTGAAACACAGATGCTGTGCACTAATCACCGATCCAACCGATCACCAATCACCAATCCAACCGATCACTGGTCACTACATACAAAGTCGCAATGCCTGCCCCAATGCCGTTTGCCAGCATGTCATCCACCTCAAAAAAGCGGTAGGGGAAAAAGGTGGCTTGCACAAATTCCATGAACGCGCCGTATCCTGTTGCCAGGAAAAAAATTATAAAGGCCTCCATATAGGTTGCGAGCCTGTTTTTTGCTGCCTTAAATCCCTGGAACAACAACCAGGCAAGCAAGCCATAAGCCCCTGCATGCCCCAGCTTATCCATGGAGATCAGGTTGAACTTGGGCATGGGCACGCCAGGCGAGGTGGATAATAGGGTAATGACGATTAGCCAGACAAATGCAGGCAAATAGGGTATTTTGAACATCAATTTTTCTTTTTCTGTGCTGGCGTAGGGTTGTCGGGCGCGACACCGCCCCTTTTCATCTTGTAATAATGCAGGCCCGCGCCAAATACCCAGCCCACCTTGCCGGAGGGGGTGCGGACTTTCACCCAATGATCGGTCACTTTTTCATATCCCAGACTGATTTCCTGGGTCCATTCCGTTTTTTGATTCAAAAAAGTGACGGGTGTGTAGAGCGGAAGCTGCTCGATGGGATCGCCTTTAAGCCCTGGTTCTTTGCGTACTTTCCAGCCATCGACGGTGACGTATAAGGTGCTGCCTGCTTTTGCGGCCTCCGTTTTTGGCGTTGTGGTGGAGGGCTTTGCAGCTGGAGTACTGCTTGGCGCTGGGCCGGGGTCTGCGCCCGGTTTGCGGAGAGTGGAGTTGTATTGCGCCGGCGGCGGTGGCGGCGGTTGTTCCACTGGTTGTTGTACAGGCTGCTGCACATGTTGTTGGGGCGCTGGGGCAACCACGGTATCCCGCCGCACAGGGCGCTCTTCAAGTTCTTCACTGTCAAAATCCTGAAACTTGCGCACCAGGTCGCTGCGCCGTGCGCTGCATTTTGAAATGCCCCATAAAAAGATGCAGACAAGAAAGGCAAAGAGTATGAGTGATTCAGATTTTGGAAGTTTCATTGTGTGAAAAGTTTATGAGAAAAGCGGCTATGCTGTTGATTATTACGAAAATAATCCCTTATATTTGAAGAAGAGAACAGCAGCAAAGTTACCATTCATCATCAAAACCGCGACAACTGGCCTGGTCAAACTTGGAATGCAGGCCAATATAAGCTCAAAACGCCCTTTTAATTGCATGGATAACCTCCAGGATCAAATTGCACTCACCTTGCTGCCCCAAATAGGCCCGGTTACAGCCAAAACACTGGTAAACCATTGTGGCAGTGCAGCCGCAGTTTTTAAAGCCAGCAGAAAGGAACTGCTCAAAATCCCCGGCATTGGCGCCAACACCCTTACCCATATTCACTCCCCGGATGCGCAGCGCCTGGCTGAGCGCGAAATCCAGGTTATGGAGAAACACGGCATTAATGCGGTTTTTTTCAGCGACCCTGAATACCCCTTCCGATTGTTTCAATGCTACGACGGGCCTGCCCTGTTCTATTTTAAAGGCAGCAGCCTCGACCTCCTGAACGCCGAGCGCATCATAGCTGTTGTGGGTACCCGGCAGCCAACCGAACACGGAAAAGCGATTTGTGAAGAACTGGTGGAAGGGTTGAAAGCTTTTAACGTGTTGGTGGTGAGTGGCCTGGCGTACGGCATCGACATCACCGCCCACCGAAAAGCCTGCACCCTCGACATGCCCAACATTGGGGTATTGGGGCATGGATTGGCCAGTATTTACCCAAACCAGCACCGCGGCACCGCTTTAAAAATGATCGAAAACGGCGGCCTTATCAGCGAATACATCCACGATGCCAAGCCTGACCGGGAGCATTTCCCCATGCGCAACCGCATCATCGCAGGCTTGTGCGATGCGCTCCTGGTGGTAGAAACAGCAGCTTCCGGCGGTTCCATGATAACCGCAAGCCTGGCCAGCCGCTGCGACCGGGAAATATTTGCCGTGCCCGGCAGGCCGCACGAATCCAAAAGCGCCGGCTGCAACTACCTCATCCGCACCCACCAGGCCAAGCTCATCGAAACAGCAGCCGACATCGCCGCCGACCTGCGCTGGGACGAAAAGGGTAAATCCCCCAAAGCCGTGCAAACCAAACTGCTGCTCGACGCCGACCCGGCAGAAATAGCCTTGATCAACATCATTCGGGAAAAGCCGGAAATACAAATTGATGCCCTGGCGCTGGCGGCCGGGCAATCGACAGGCATGCTGGCATCGCTGATATTGGGATTGGAGTTTCGAGGGCTGATAATGACGTTGCCGGGGAATAGATATGTGGCGGTATGAACTTACCAAAGCACATTAACACCGTACCCTTCGAAAT
>CAYVPM010000016.1:0-12200 GCA_964453475.1 uncultured Saprospiraceae bacterium
GTGTGTCATTTCAAAATTCTGGTCGTTTTTGAGAAAATCCAGCTTCGCCAGGCGCAAGGCCTCGTCTTTTGTTTTGCCTGCTTGCAGGTATTGCAGGAATGCCTGCACCAGGGGGCCTGCGGTGTTTTCATGGAGCAGCCACATGCTCATGATGGTTGCGGGCACACCTGCCCGCGCGAACGCCCGCGCGAGGCTGAACACGCCTTCCCCTTTTTGCAGCTTGCCAAATCCCGAATGACAGGCGCTGAGCACAGCCAGGTCGGCTTGGAGTTGCATAATTTGTAGTTCGCTGGCGTACAGGACGTTGTCGTTTTCCAGGGAATCAGCCAGCGGGTCGCCAAACAGGAGCCGCGACAATTCCGGCTTCTCGGCATCGGCAAGGCCGTGCATGGCCAAAAGGAGCAGCCGACATTGGGGGGCAATATCTTTAAAGGCGGCTTCGCTGGCTTGGCTTCCGCACCAGGTTTTGCCGCCCAGCAGTCTTTGGGCGCTTTTTACCAAAGGCTCGGTACTGCTCAGTTTGTAAACGCCCGAGGCGGAATACGTCGGTGCAAACCCGCCAAACACATACCGTGTCGCTTCCTGTCGCTCCCGGTGTTTTTGGCTGATGGTTTGCTGCATTTTCAATAGGGTAGCGGAGTAGGCATAGCTGGTGTTGTAATTGTTGAGGAGCCAGGGCAAATCGCGCCAATTGCCCGTGGGGGCAGCTTGCCGCAGCAACACTTCAAATGGCACGAATACCAGCGCATCGTCGGGGACGATTATCAGGCTGCCCGACACTGGCATCAGGCGCTGGAGCTCGGGCGCCAGCAGCAACTCGAACCAGGCGCTGGCGTTGTGGCGAAAGCTTGAGGCGCCATTTTTGTCCTCTTCATCGCCTTTAGCCAGGTATTCCGCGAATTGGGTGACGGCATCCCGAAAGCCTTCGGGCAACATCGCTTTGCGCCAGCTGAAATTCCCTTTTTCATCAAAGGCGAAAATATAGGCTTCACTGGCCGTCAGGTAGAAGTCGATAAAAGCCTGGTTTTGGCGCAATAGTGCAGGGACTTCCGCCGATTCCAGAAACTGGATTTCTTCCGAGAGCGCAGCGTAGGCGGCATAGTTTTGCCGTAGTTCGGCCTTGAACTTTTCGAACGCCTGTTTTATCTCGAATAGCTCCTTTTGCAGTTGGGCAAGACGCGCGGCGTCGCCTGCTGCACCGGCTTCGGTGGCAGTTTCAAGTTCGTACCAGGTTATTTTTGCTTTCAAGGCGGCTTCCCGTTGCCGCAGCGGCTCGGGGAGCTGATATTTTGCCTGTGCCTGTGCCAGACTTTGCAGCAGCAACATGCCCCGTGCCTGTTCTGTGAGCCGGAAAGCGCGGTCGGCAAAGCTCCGTTGGCCGTTGCTGCGCTCAAAAAGCGTCCAGGCTAAAGAAACGGCCTGGTCGAAGCGGCTCCTGCTTTCACTCAGCGCCAGCAGGGAAGACGATTCGTAGGCATAAGTAGCGCGAAGTTTGGCTTCTACGATGGGAATGAGTTCGTAACAGGCAAGCGCATTTTCCAGTTGGCCAAGCCCAGCAAATGCCCTTGCTTTTCCTTCGAGCCCTTCCAGAATGGTATTTTCATTGATGAAATTTTTGGGATCGGGGAGTTGTGTGTGGTCGGGTGTTTCGAACCCGGAAACGACGCATTGCAATCCCTGGTGAAAGTAGGAAAGCGCGTCCTGGTATTTCTTTTGGGTGAGCTTCATGGAGCCCAGGTTGCCGAATATTTTCCCGATTTCCCTGCGGTGATTGGTGCCGTAGTATTCGGATCCTTCTTTTATGGCTTTTAGGTAATGCGATTCAGCCAATGCAGGATTCCCCAGAGCTGCCAATATTTCCGCCCTGGAAGCATAGTAACCCATAAAATATTGCTGCTCATCCAAAGGGCCTTTTTCTTTTACCATTTTGAGGATCAGGCCTGGTATCTTGTCAAGCGCAGCCAGGGCAGCTGTCGTATTGCCCAATTTGAACAGTGCATCGGCTTCGTTTTGGGACAAGGATATCTTTACCTGACTGCTCAGGCCTTCGATGGCATATCCTTGTCGGACGACATCCAGTGCGTCTTTGTATTTTCCCGTCTCATTTAAGGCTATGGCCAGGTCGCCGTGGTCAACCACTTTGGCTTCCGGATGTGTCCGATTGTATTCAATGCTTCGATAAAGCAGGCGTATGGCGCGTTCGTAATCCCCGTGCCGGGTATAAATATTGGCAAGGTTGTGGTACAGGTACACTGCAATCCGGTCGCAGTTTTCGTCCAGGTTTTTCCTGAAGATATCGTCGGCTGCCTCGTAGTATTTTTTTGCTCCGTTCAGGTCGGCGACTTTTTTGTTCAATATGTGCCCGGCGGCGAGCAGGTTCATGGCCAGTTGCTCCCATTCTTTTTTTGACGCGGGCATCCTCCATTTCTCCCCCAAGCTCTTTTCGACCAATTCCACTGCCTGGAACGGTTGTTTCATGTCGCCGCTCATGGAATATGCCAGCGCGGAATAACTTTTTAGCCAGGGGGCCAGCCAGTTATTTTCTTTGAACACCTTTAGCGCACGGTGGTGATAAATGTTTGCGCTATCTGTTTTTTGCTGTTTGATCGCCGCTTTTGCCATGCTGACATAAGCCTCGGCTTGCAGCGAGTCGCTTTGCCCGGCAACAATGTCTGCCGCCAGGAATAGTATCAGGAAGAAAGTTGTTTTCATAAAAAAGGCGGGTTTGTCGGGGGACAGGGGGTCATTCTGCTTGCCTGGAATACCAATACCAAATGACCCCGATCAGCACCAGGATCAGCAATGCCCAAATAATCCAGGGACATTCATCGGGCACGGGATCCGGGTCAGCTGCTCTATATTTTCCATCAGTCTGAAAGGCGTTTACACGCAAGGGTTCGTTTTCGCTACATTCGCCGGCGCCGGCCGAAAAATCCACACAAGCCTCCAATGCCCGGGGGCTATTTTGATAGAGTTTTTGCACGCCGTCGAGGTCGGTATCAATACTGAAAAACAATTCGTTGCAGGCGGGGCTGTATGTTGCCGGCACACCTGAAATCTGATAGCCGGGCAAGCCCACTTTCCAGGGGTTGCCGGCCGTGCCACCTGTCCAAACCTGGGCGATGCCATCTAAACCGACGCCTGAAATTTCCGATGGCCGAACGCTGTATTTGCCACCGGTCAGGTCGTTGAAGCGCAAAGAAATGTTGGTTTCGGGCGATTCGCCTTCATTGCACACCACCATCCGGAAAAACACCCGGTACTGGCCGTTTCCAAGGTCTCGAATATCCGTAACGGTGAGACTGTTCGGGTCATGGCTGCGCAGAATCTGCATTTCCTGGTATTGTATATCCCTGATGAAGAGGCTGCTGTTAGGGTTTAGCCTTAAATCGGAGGGGACGTTTTGGCCAAGCAGCTGCCTGGCCAAAGTGCTTAATTTATTGAAGTTCGGATCGGAATCATTAATGGGTTTTGTGCCAAGTATAATGGCGACAAAGGAGGTGGGATTGTTGGGTATTTCTCCACCGGGAAGTGCGTTGGAGTTATTGGTTAGGAATACCGGGAACACCCGCAACTCTGTAAGCCCTTGTGTGAATGCTGAAATTGGGCTCCTGACCTCGTAGTTCAAAAGGCTTTTGTACCGGCTGTTCAAAGGGTCCAGGATGGAGCCGGCGCTAATCGGGGGGAATGCGCCAGTTCCCAATTGCAGGTCCGAACTTAGGGGGCCAAAAGCAGTAGTGTGATAGGCGGTGGCTTCGCTGGCCTGGTATTGAAGGATACTGGCAGGGGCTATGGCAGATATATCATTGCCATTTTTCAGGCCATTGTAAAAGAACAGCACGTTGGTAGCGTCTTCATTGCTTCGGTATGAAAGCACAAAGTTGATGGGATATTTCACCCTTGGCGCATGGTTGTAGTCGATGTCAATGCGTTTTTCCGGGCTGTTCGCCAATCTTTTGGTAGGCTCCGGGATAGTTCCGGAAACAGTAGCTTGATTGATATTCAGGGTAGCGCGCGCTGCTTCGGGCGGGTTGTCGTTGTTGTATTTTTCCGTCAAATAGACTACTGGCTTGAAGGCGCCATTTCTGCCGTAATCATAGCTCCTGATATTCAGGGAGTTGGCATCCATGCCGGCTACGTCATCGCTAAATTTGAGGTAGTTGCCATCGCCAAATAGCCAGAAGCCTTTGTACCAGCCGCAGCTTTGGTTCAGCTGCCCGTCACATGGCGCATTGGGGATGGTGGGTGTTGGTGCGTCTAGGGATTTGAACGATAAAGGGAAAGAGGCGCTAATATTGATGGCGCCGCCATTTACGTCTGTGGTGCCTACCAAAACATCGCCCTGCATGATTTGGAGGCGCTGTCCACCATTTTGGGCAATTGCCACATGGCAAAACAAGCAAAACAAAGCAAAGAAAATGGCGGGAAAAAGTGATTGTCTGAATTTCATAATCGGATGGGTTTTAGGAAAGAAAAGCAATATTCGTAAGAAAAAGGTGCTATAAAACACCTTCAAACGATATTTTATGCGAAGAAAACTGGATTTTTTTATAAAACCATTCTTTCTTGTTAACATTTTTCCTCCCAACTGCATTAAGCCACAAATACCGCTCTACTTTTGCACGCCGGTCAATTTCATCCCAGCCTTCGGCACCAAGAATTATGAGCGACAAACAAGACGAACTTAAAGAATTTCAGCAAAATCCGAACCGTACCGCAGGGAAACTGTACAGCGATTGTCGGCCAAAATTTGTAGGGTGGGGCAGAGAAAATGCCCGGCTTGACGGCCATGACTTGGCAGACATTTTCCAAAACGCAGTGCTGATTGCTGTACTCAACATCGAATCCGGACGCTTGTCGGAGCTCGCCGGTACGCTGTGCACTTATGTGTTCGGCATCTGCAAAAACCTGATTCAAGCTTTTAATCGAAAACGCAGCCGTACTACCTTGCCAGGGGAAGAATTTATGCCCCAAACTATGGATGTGGACAGCGGCATTGAAACAACAATTATTGCAGCGCAAGAAAAGGAGCAATTGTGGTCAAAAGTGGACGCTTTGGGAGAACCCGCCCGAAGTTTGCTCATCCTGACCTACCGAGAGGGCCTTACCAGCCAGGAAATAGCCGACGTGATGGGCTACGCCAGCCCCGATGTCGTCCGCCAACTCCGCAAACGTGCCATTGACAAATTGAGGTAACCCAGGAACCGCCCAACGAAAGACAAAACAACCGATCACCGATCACTAATCCAACTGAAACACATTTCATAACTGCCTAATGGTAAAGCAACATGGATCACCGTACAGAACAACTTATAGAATCATTCTTCGCCAACACCTTAAGCGATGGTGAGCAAGGAGAGCTGAAAGCAATTTTGGCTGCAGACCCAAAAGCAGCTGCCGAATTTGCCTGGCAACAGAACCTGGCACAGCAAGCTCCCAAACGCTCGCTGGCAAACGGCATCAAAAACGAGCAATGGCGCGATGCGGCAAAACCGCCCTTTCGAACCATAAGCCTGTATAAAAAAATTCTAGCCGTTGCTGCGGCTGTTGCGTTCCTTGTCGTGGTTTATACCATTATCCCGGATCCTGGTGCGGGCTCTGCACAAGACATGGCGGTACAGTCCTTCGAGCATTTCCCCAATAAAATGAAGTTTAAAAACCTGGGAGAAGGCGCTGAATTGGTTTCGCCTGATGTACTGGACGCCTTTGCGGCTTACGATCAGAAAAATTATGTAAAAGCTTCTCAAAAACTGACAGAGGTAGTCAACGCCAACACCACGCGTATGGACTATCGTTTTTACCTTGGCTTGTCGTTCCTGGGGCAAAATAAATACGCGGAGTCTATCAACGCGCTTAGCGCGGTTGCGCAAGACAAGACCAGTGCGTACAACACCCCCGCCCATTATTTCCTGGGACTTGCCTACATGGGCATCAACGATGTCAAGCAGGCGCAACAACACCTGCAGACATATATTGATGCGCCGGACGGGGTAACGTATAAGAAACAAGCCATGCGCCTGCTGAAGCGATTGAAATAGTTAAGGCATGGCTACTTTTCCTTCCTGTCTGCCCTCTGAAAAATTGACTGTTGTGCCGTGCATTTTGGATAAGGCCGGCTTTCCCGCCGAAGTCTTGGCAAAGGCGGGTGGTACAGTATTGATTTTCAATGTTTTACCGGAAATTCCAAAGTTCAGGTCATTGAACTAAGCCACATCAAAAAAAGCCTGCCCTGGATTCCAGAGCAGGCTTTTTGATGTGTCAGACCTTATGAATCAGTTTACATTCAAATGTTTGATTGAATAGTAACAGATCGTGCCAAAACCGAAAGCCAGCATGGAGTGGAAGAGCACAAACGCCGTATTGCCTGTGAACAGGCCAATAACAACAGAGCCGGCAAAAACCAGTGCCAAAACGCCTTCTGCAATCGTCACCCAGGAGATTTTTTTAGCCACATAGCTGGCTTTAGCAAAGGTTTTCTTCTGACCGTCGATGCCGTACTTGGGCGTGCGGACAAAAGCCGATGCTTTACCCCGGTACCCTTCGATGACAGCAATCGCATTGTACAGTGAAAGGCCCAGCGAAATGGGGAGGAATGAAAGGAACAGCCCGAAAAAGCGCAGCTTTTCCCAGGTTGACGGCGGTACGGTGCGGTTGAGCGCAGCGGTAATGTTCGCCGTGTAGGAAATTCCTGCCACAGAGAACAGTCCCAAAATGGAGAACGACAGGAAGTGCGTGGATATGCCGAGTTCGCTAAAAGCAAATGCGAGCGGAATGCTGCTCATGGCTGCGATAAACACCCAGAGGAACACACCGTAAGCCAGCAGCTGGCTTGTTGCATGCAGTTTTTGCACCAGGTTCAGCTTGTTGCCGCTTTCTTTCCATATCAGGTGCAGCAGTTTCCGCGCGTTCTGCGCGCCGCCTTTGTTCCAACGGAACTGCTGGCCTTTGAGGCCGTTCATTTCTACCGGAAGCTCGGCAGGGCTTTCCAGTTTCTCCAGGTACTGGATTTTGTAGCCCAGTATCTGTGCACGGAAGCTGAGGTCGAGGTCTTCTGTCAGGGTGTCGCTTTGCCAGCCTCCAGCTTCATTGATTACCTTTTTGCGCCAAACGCCAGCTGTGCCATTGAATTGCAGCAACAGGTTGCCGTAAGAGCGGCCGGCTTGTTCTACGGTGAAGTGGACATTGAGTTGAAGTGCCTGTAATTTGGTCAGCAGGCTGTAGTCGGCATTGATATGCTCCCAGCGGGTTTGCACGATCCCTACTTTTGCGTCTTCAAAGTAAGGGATGGTCGTTTTAAGGAAATCGGGACGAGGGGTAAAATCGGCGTCAAAAATGGCGATGAACTCGCCTTTGACCAAAGGCATGGCCTCTTGCAGTGCACCCGCTTTGTAACCCTGGCGGTTCACGCGGTGTACGTGGGTGATGTCGAAACCCTGTGCGCGCAGCGCAGCAACTTTCGCAGCGACGATGGAAACGGTTTCATCCGTAGAGTCGTCGAGCACCTGAATTTCAAATTTGTCTTTCGGATATTCTTGTGCTGCCACGTAATCGATGATGCGCTCTGCCACATACATTTCATTGTACATGGGCAGTTGTACTGTTACGAATGGCACATCTTCCTGGCTAATGTTGTACTGGCGGTACTTGATTTCCGGATTGGCCTTGTGGTACTTTTTGTACAAGTAAAGCAAATGAAACTGCAGGATACAATAGATTGTAACCGCGCTCATGGAGAGGAAATAGATCAGCAGCATAAGATAGCCGAAATCGACGAATGCCTGATACTCAAATGCTTCAATAAGTGAACGTAATCCGAACATAGAAAATGGATGTGAAAATGGTTTGTTTTAATGGTACTGGGTTGTTTGCCACCTAAAAAGGGCGGGTTTTACATTTGAATTATTATTGACGAAACAGTTCTTTGAAAATGGTCGCCAGGATTATGACCCCGGCATTGAATGCCCCTTTTATTGTGCCCGACACTTTACTCTTCCCTAATTCTCGCTTTCTGTAGCGCACCGGCACCTCTGTACAGGCCAGTTTCTGTTTTGCGGCTTTTACCTGCATCTCAACCGTCCAACCAAAATTCTTGTCCTTCATCTCAAGTGCCTGCAGTTTGTCCCAGCGTATCGCCCGAAAAGGCCCCAAGTCGCTAAATTTATATCCGTACAACAAGCGAATCAGCATTGGCGCCAGCCAGTTTCCAAACTGCTGCGGGATTGTCATGGATCCTGGCTCCATTTTGCCCAAACGCCTCGAACCAATGACCATATCCATACCGTTGTGTATGATTGGGTCGACTATTTGAGGCAGTTCTTCGGGGAAATCGGAATAATCAGCATCAAGGAACACCACAATTTCTGACTGCTCAGACGCAGGAAGGCTTTTCAGGTAACTAATCCCGGCCAAACAAGCATTTCCATATCCCCTTGCATTTTGGGTCACCACAACAGCGCCATGCGCTCTCGCCACCTCCGCTGTCCGATCAGTCGATCCGTTGTCGCATACCACGATGTTGCGCACCCATGCTTTCGGGATGTCCCCGAGGACAAAAGGCAGCGAACCTTCTTCGTTCCAAGCCGGAATCAACACATCAATTACCCAGGGCTCGGAGCGCATTTCTTTAAAGTAACAAATTGATTTTCAATGAAGTGATCTTTGTAAAGGTCGCAGATTGTAAAGTGGCGCCAGTTTCGCGTATGTTTCCCTGTGCCAGCTAGTTTGGGCGCTGCAAAAGTAAAGAATAGCGTTAAGAAAAAGTTAAAAAGAAATTAAAATTGCAAGTTAAAGTTTTGTAAAAGGCCTTTTTTGTGCCTTTAGATGGCCTTTTCAGGATGTTGAAAACGCGTTTAATTTTGCGATAATGCTGCAAACAAGGCGCTTGCCTTCACCATACACTCCTCATATTCGGCTTCCGGTATGGAATCGTATACAATGGCGCCGCCTACCTGGAAGGAAACGTAGCGGCTGCTTTCATTGTAAAAAATACTGCGGATAAGGACATTGAAGTCGAAATGGCCGGAGGGTTCGAAATAACCCATAGCGCCGGCATAGAGGCCGCGCCGGCTTTTCTCATACTGCTCAATCAATTGCATTGCCATTACCTTGGGCGCACCTGTCATGCTTCCTGGCGGGAATGCGTAGCGAAGCGCATCTATGGCGTTCACGTTGGGGCGCAATTCTCCGGAAACCGTAGAAATCATTTGGTGCACCGTTTCAAAGGTGTGGATGCCGAACAATTCTTCCACGATGACAGAACCTGGCTGACAACTCCTCGCCAGATCATTGCGCACCAGATCAACGATCATCACATTTTCCGCACGGTCTTTTTCGCTGGCAGCCAAATCCTGGCGCATGGCTTCGTCATTGCCGGGAGAGCGCCTGCGGGTGCCTTTGATGGGCTGGGAAATCAGTCTATTGCCCTTTTTTTTCAAAAACCGTTCGGGGCTTGCAGAGAGCAGGTAGCGGTCATTCCAGCGGAAAAAGGCGGCCAGCGGCGCCCGGGAGAGCTTGTTCAGCCGCTCCCAAACTGCAAACGGGTCGATGATGGCATCCTCGGCAAAAAACTCCTGGCAAAAGTTCATTTCATACAGGTCGCCCTCAATGATATGCTGCCGGATTGCGTCAACGGTTTCCAGGTATTGGGCTTTTGGAATGCGCGGCTGCAGTCCAGGCATGACCGGTTTTGCCTTTTGCACGGGCGCCGGAGCTGCTTTTATCGCATCGAAAACAGCTGCCGCCGAAGTGTGCAGGGTCTGGATCTCCAGGGCGTTTTCCCGGAGAATGGCCACGGTTTCAGGTTGGAAAAACACCAAATCAGGGAACTTCACGCCATCCGGGTGACGGGAGTGCAATGCTTCCACTTCATTTTTGAGTTCGTACCCAAATCCGCCAAAAAGCCAGTCTGCGGTGTTTTTTTGAAAACTTTTCAATGATTCGAACGCATCGCCGGCGGGCAATGCCAGCGTTTTTGCAGCGCCTGCCCCCACCAGTAAATTCCAGGAGCTATCGTTCCGCGTGTGCGAAGTTGTGTTGTTGTCGAGGCTCATAGCAATGCTGTGTCCTGCTGCCCAGCGGAGCAATTGGGTTTTCCAAAAAGAGGGGTTGTCGATGGGGAAGGTGGCGGTTTGTCGCATGGCGTGTAAACCCCACCCCTGGCCCCTCCCCCTTCGGGGAGGGGGAGGCATTGAGCTTTGCTTGGGTCACCTGAGCACCTCGGCGTTGTACGACGTGATGGGCTTCTGGCCAAGAAGATCGACCAGGGCCTCGGCCTGCACGACGTGACTGTGCTCTGGCCAAGGTGGCACAAATGCAAAAGCAAAACTCAATGCCTCCCCCTCCCCGAAGGGGGAGGGGCCAGGGGTGGGGTAAAAAAAATCCCGGATGCTTCACAATCGAAGCATCCGGGACACAAAGTTATTATTTAAAGGCGGATTACTGCAACACTACTTCCCGCTCCGACATCATTTTACGGATGTTGATCAGCGCATAACGCATGCGGCCGAGGGCAGTGTTGATGCTTACGCGGGTCAGCGAAGCAATTTCTTTGAAACTCATGTCGGCATAATGCCGCAGGATGACCACTTCCCGCTGCTCTGGCGGCAGGGAATCGACGAGTCGACGGATGTGGTTGTGGGTTTCCGAGCGCATCATCAGGGTATCGGCGCCATCGTTGCCGACGCGGAGGATGTCGAAAATGTCGAAATCTTCAGATGGGTTGATGTGGGCGCGGCGCTTGTTGCGGCGGTGATAATCTACGCACATATTGTACGATATACGCATGGCCCACTGCACGAATTTGCCTTCATGGTTGTACTTGCCCTTGCGGAGCGTATCAATAATTTTGATAAAAACCTCTTGAAAAATGTCTTCCGCTAAGGCGCGGTCTTTGACAAAGAGGTAGATAGAGGTGTAGATTTTAGCCTTGTAGCGGGAGAGAAGTGTCTCGAAGGCTTGTTCATCACCATCAACGTAACGGTTGATCAGTTCCTGATCATGGATCATCGGCATAACTTGCATGAGCAATAGTGGTTTTGCTGTTAACCAGTTAAATTAAAAGCAGAATTTAATTGGTGTACAAGTTATAATCGATAAGCGTTACGTTGTTTTTAGTGAGAAAAGTTGGTGAGCAGTCAATTGACTTGGCCAAAAGTATGGCAATATTGTGTCTGAGCCAAAATTTTTTTCCGGTTTTAACATTTTTTTTATCCAAAGCCAGGCAACCATTTAAAATTTACGCCATAATTGTGCCAATTAAGCTATTTTTGCCGATAAATTAAATATTTGCGCACAACACTTCATGAACTCTCCCTTCAAACATAATTGCCAAAATCGCTCAGTCCGGTAAAAACAACCGGGCATTGTGCCGCAAAAACGACAAACCTGAAGCAATAGCGACGCTGGCATTCTACACATGGAAATAATAATTGTACTCCTCCTCATCATTGTGCACGGCTTGCTTGTGTTGGGTGAAATTGCATTGCTTACGGCCAAACGATCGCGATTGGAAGGCGAAAAGCTGAAAGGCAGCCGCAATGCCGTCATTGCCCTGGGCCTGCTCGACAACATCGACCAATACCTTTCCGCCATGCAAATAGGCATCACCCTCATCAGTATTGTGGAAGGTGCCTACGCGGGTGTGGCCATTGGGCATCAATTAGAACCTTTGATTGCGATGGTGCCCACCTTTCAGCCTTATGCAGAGCAAATATCGCTGACCGTCGTGGTGTCGATCATCACGTACCTCTCCCTGATTGTTGGGGAACTGGCGCCGAAGTACATCGCCATCCAATACGCAGAAGTGCTTGCGCTCACCTGCGCGCCGGCGATGCACTTTATCACCAAAATTACGGGCCCCATTTCCACATTCCTGAGCTGGAGCACCAAACTGTTCATGCGCATGTTGTTCATCAAGCCCAACGACCAGCAGAGCATTTCAGAAGATGAAATCAAGCTGATGGTCAAAATGGCCAACCAACAAGGTGTGATCGACCAAAAAGAAAGCGAGTTCATCCAGAATATCCTGCGCTTTGCCGACCGCGACGCCTATACTATTATGACGCACCGCAATTCGGTGGAGTGGATCAACATCAATGCGCCTGCAGCCGATATCGAACGCAAGGTTTACGAAACCGGCTTCACCAAGTTCCTGGTCTGCAACGATTCCATCGAGAATATCCTCGGCGTGGTGAAACTGCGCG
>CAYVPM010000017.1:0-3293 GCA_964453475.1 uncultured Saprospiraceae bacterium
GGATGGACGGCTTATCCGCCATTGAGCGCGCTGCCACAAGCCTCTGAAGGGTCTCAGGCAGGCATGACCATGTGGATAGTTTCCATGTCACTGTTCGTAGTGTCGGCCTTGTTAGGCGGCATCAACTATATGACCACGGTGCTCAACTTGCGCACCAAAGGAATGACAATGTGGCGCATGCCACTCACCATTTGGGCGTTTTTCATCACGGCCATCCTGGGCGTATTGTCGTTCCCGGTTTTGTTCTCAGGTTTGTTGCTGTTGCTTTTCGACCGCAGCCTGGGCACTTCCTTCTACCTCAGCGAAATCGTGGTAGCGGGTGAGGTGCTGGAGCGCATCGGCGGCAGTCCAATCCTGTTCCAGCACTTGTTCTGGTTCCTGGGTCACCCGGAGGTATACATCATTATTTTGCCTTCTATGGGTATTGTGTCGGAGGTACTTTCCGTACACTCCCGCAAGCCGATCTTCGGCTACACGGCGATGGTTTATTCTATCCTGGCAATTGCGTTCCTTTCCTTTATAGTATGGGCGCACCACATGTTTATGTCGGGGGGTCAACCCGTTCATCAGTAACTTCTTTGTGATCTTCACGCTGATAATCGCGGTGCCGTCAGCGGTGAAGGTATTCAACTGGATCGGCACCATTTACGGCTCAAATTTCCGCTTCAACCCGGCGAGCCTGTTCTCTGTCGGCTTCGTTTCAATGTTCATCTCTGGTGGTCTGACAGGTATTTTCCTGGGCAACTCCGCCTTGGACATCCAATTGCACGACACCTACTTTGTTGTTGCCCATTTCCACATTGTGATGGGTATTGCAGCTTTCTTTGGTATGTTCGCAGGTATCTACCATTGGTTTCCAAAGATGTTTGGCCGGTTTATGAACGAAACACTTGGCAAGATTCACTTCTGGGGCACCTTTATCGGGGCGTATGCCATTTTCTGGCCGATGCACTATACGGGTATGGCAGGCGTTCCACGCCGCTATTACGATGGTGGCGCCTCGTTTGATGCCTTCCGCCACTTTGGAGATTTGAACAAGTTCATCACGGTAGCGGCCATTTTTGTTTTCTTCCTGCAGGTATTGTTTATCGTCAACTTCTTCTACTCCATTTTCAGTGGCAAGAAGATGAAAGATAAAAACCCATGGGGCGCGAACACTTTGGAATGGACAACGCCGATCAAGGCAGGCCATGGCAACTGGCCCGACCGTATTCCTGCGGTACAGCGCTGGCCTTATGACTATGCTAAAAATGGCGAGGAGTTTGTGCCGCAATACGTGCCGTTGAAAGAAGGGGAGCACGACCACGGACATTAATGTTACATCGCTGACTTTGTGCAGCCAATAATAATACAACCGATAAATGCAACGCGACGAGGCAAAACAGTTATCAATTTTCGCTGGTTTGAGGCAGGCAGTGACCGATTTTGGGGTGCTGGTGAAGTTCAAGCTGACGTTGTTAGTTCTTTTTTCTGCGGTAATGTCCTATGCCATTGTGAGTGAAGGAAATGTGCAGTTGTCTGCCATGCTTTTGCTGACGATGGGCGGGTTTTTTATTACGGGTGCGGCCAATGCCTTGAATCAGGTTTTGGAGCGCGATTACGACCGTTTGATGCCCAGGACAGCAAACCGCCCGGTTGTAACAGGGCGGATGAGCGTTTCAACGGCTGTACTGCTCGCAGGTTTTATGGCTTTGTTCGGAATCTCGATGCTCAGCATGTTCAACATGACGGCAGGCTTTTTGGGCACCCTGGCATTTATCAGCTATGCGTTCATTTATACGCCGATGAAACGCTCAACACCGCTCTCGGTCGCGGTAGGCGCCATCCCCGGGGCATTGCCGTTGATCATAGGTTGTGTTGCTTATGAGCAAACGATTTCACCGATGGCCTGGATGTTGTTTGGATTGCAGTTTTTGTGGCAGTTTCCGCATTTCTGGGCGGTTGCCTGGATGGCGGACGAAGATTATAAAAAAGCAGGTTTTTATCTCCTGCCTTCAAAAAATGGCGAGAAAGATGCCACTACTGGTTTTCTTTCCTTTGTTTTTTGCCTTTTGTTGGTGGGGAATTCACTCATAGCCTATTGGCTTGGATACGTGGGATTGGCAGCAACAGTGGTTTTAGTGGCATTGAATCTTTTCTGGGCATGGAAATGCTGGCTTTTGTACAAAACTTGTTCCAGAGAAGCTGCGCGGGCACAAATGTTCATCTCGTTTGCGCACCTGCCATTGTCCTTGATCGTTTTGTTGCTGGATAAAGTTTAAGTTCAACATTGAATATGGCAACTGTGGCAGAAGAATATAACCAAAGTAAAATCCATCCCCACAAATTGGCACTGTGGGTGGGCATCGGGAGCATCCTGATGATGTTCGCCGGGTTTACCAGCGCTTATGTGGTGCGGCGTGCGGCGGGAAATTGGCTGGAGTTCAGGTTGCCCGATATATTTTTGGTGAATACCGCTGTGATCCTTTTGAGTAGTGTGACCTTGCATTTTGCTTTTAAGGGATTTATGCAGCGCAAAGAACAGCAGTACAAAGGGATGTTGATCCTGACTTTTTTGTTGGGACTTACATTTGTTGTACTGCAATACCAGGGTTGGCAAGCGTTGAATGCTATTGGCGCAACGTTCACTGTAAACCCGTCGAGTTCATTTATTTACGTGATTTCAGGCTTGCACGCCGCCCACGTTTTGGGCGGTATTGCTGCTTTAACTGTGGCATTGACACATGCCTTCATATTGCCTTACAAACCAACGCTCCGGCGCAAACAGCGTTTTGAGCTGGTGGTTCAATACTGGCATTTTGTAGACATTTTGTGGGTGTACCTCATTATCTTTTTTATGCTGAACGGAAGTTGAGCAGGCATTAACAACGGAATACAACTAACTTTTGAATATCATGGCAGAATCATCTGTTGCACACGCACACGATACGCACGATCACGGGGACGACCAACTTTGGGACGGTGGGAAACCACCCATGAAGGCCAGTTACGGGAAGCTGATGATGTGGTACTTCCTGGTATCGGATGCGTTCACTTTTGCAGGTTTTTTGATCGCTTACGGTGCGCTCCGCTTCAGCAGCCCGACATGGCCTGAGGCCGACTTCGTATTTGCGTCATTTCCGTTTGTGAAGGCACATTGGCCGCTGGTCTTTGTAACCTTTATGACCTTCGTGCTCATCATCAGCTCGGTCACCATGGTACGTGCCGTGCAGGAAGGGCACCGGGAGAACAAGCGCGGGGTCGTTTTCTGGATGTTCCTGACCATTTTGGGCGGTGCAACCTTTCTGGGTACA
>CAYVPM010000017.1:3303-11685 GCA_964453475.1 uncultured Saprospiraceae bacterium
GTAGTCAGGCTTATGAATGGACCACCCTGATCAAATATGAGAACGTTTCCGTAACCCGCAACCCATTCGGGCGCTATATTGCGGATGGTGAATTGGTTGATGCAAGCGGAAAGCCTGTAATGGAAAACAATGCCCCTGTCACTGTAAGAAAAGATGAATCTTACCTCTTGCACGGGCATGAACACGATGGGAAAGTAGAACTGGAGAAAAAATACATAAAGTACACCTCGGGCGCCTATGCAGGCCAAACCCATGAGGTAGGCGAAGGCCCTAAAGCTTTTGGCGCCTTGTTCTTCTTTATCACGGGTTTCCACGGTTTCCACGTTTTTTCCGGTGTCTTGTTCTTGCTGATTATTATGATCAATGTGATGAGCGGCTTGTATGCAGCCCGTAAAAACGGTTACGAGATGGTAGAAAAAATTGGCTTGTACTGGCACTTTGTAGACTTGGTCTGGGTGTTTGTATTCCTGGTATTCTACCTGTTGTAAGCCCTGATTTAAACCATATTCATTCACTTTATCACGTCTGTACCAATGGCTGGACATCAATCATACGAAGATCAAAAGAAGCTCGTTTTTTACGGCTTGAAACTATTAGGCATCATTACCATCGTTGAAGTAGCATTTGCGCTCTTTGCGAAGGGGCATATCATCCCGAGCGTAACTTTTGGGAAAGACGGCGGTTTTGGGCAATACCTCTACATGCTGGCGATGATTTCTGCGAGCTTGTACAAAGCATATTTCATCATTTTCTATTTCATGCACATGGCACATGAGGTGCGCGGTTTGGTACTCAGCGTACTGATGCCGACGACCTTGCTGATTTGGGCCATCATTGCATTTTTTCAGGAAGGCAGCCAGTGGGGCGCCAGTCGGGAAAATATCAAGCAACGCAACGAAGAAGTAGTGCAGCCTGCTCCGGGAGGAAAGCCTCAAGGATACATCCTGCCTGGAATAACAAAAGGTTGATTTACAAAAAAGGCGGGGCAACAAGGCTCCGCCTTTTTTGTTTCAATACTTAAATCGACGTTATGAGTAACGCTACAGAAAAGCCTTCTCGAAGAAAGGCGATAATTACCGGGATAATCCTGGCTTTGGTATTGGTAGTACTGCCTGCTATTTCCTATTTTTGGTTGAACAGCGGTTTCCAACTGCGGAAAGAGGCCGTTGGGAAAAATGCCAACTTTGGAAAGATCCGTTCAGTTTCTGTCATTTATCCCGATGGAGAAAAAGAAGACCAGCTTAAAAGCAAAGTATGTGTGATTCACTCCTTTGGTGAGGCGCCAGATTTGACAAGCGAAAACCGCAAAATCCTGGATACTTGCGAAAAACTGTTCGACCAGTTTGGCACCAACATCCACTTTCGTTTGGCCATGATTGCCAAAGATGGAACCGCGGAATTTCGTTCCCATCACCAAAAAATGGCGAGTGCTGAATTTGTTACCTGGGCCTGGACAGGCGCAACTGGTTCATGGCGCACCATCCTGGAGAATGGTTATGATTCCTTTTGCAAAGCGGAGGATGTGCGCCCTGTAAAAGACTATTTCGCTGTATGTGATACTTCTGGCCAGATCCGACGCTACTACAATGCCCTTGATGACGGCGAGATCAACCGTATGGTGCAACATATTGCCATACTGCTCCCTCCAAACGAATAGTTTACCTGAAAGATGTCTGACAAACTACCCAATCCCGCGCTCGAGAAAAAGCTCAACCGACTGGCATACCTGATTTCCTTTGTCGTGCTGCTGCTCGTTGGTATGATGCGGCGTATTAAATTCGACACGGGCATAGATTTCAGCTTCCTGCCGCCTTTGCACGCGTCATTGAATGCTTTGGCTGCGCTAATCCTGCTTTTGGCTTTTTATTTTATCAAGAATGGCCAGGTTGAAAACCATCGTAAAGCCATTTATGCGGCAATGGTTTGCTCCGGATTGTTTTTGGTGTCGTATGTGTTGTATCATTTTACAACGCCTGAAACGAAGTATGGTGGAGAAGGTACCATGCGTACGATTTATTTTATCTTACTGATCACGCATGTCGTGCTGGCAGCGGTAATCCTGCCGTTTATCCTGCTGACCTTTACCCGGGCGTATACCAACCAGTTTGAACGCCATAAAAAAATGGCACGCTGGGTATTCCCGATTTGGCTGTATGTGGCCATTACCGGGCCGATATGTTACTTGATGCTGAAACCCTATTATTGAATTTGATAATTTGATAATTTGTTTAAAAAATAAGCTGCGATGAAACATAAGACTTTAATATTTGGCATGTTGCTTTTCGCGCTGCTGCTTGCCAGCCCAGACTTGTCTGCACAGTGTGCGATGTGTAAGGGCGCCGCCGAAACAAGCCTTAAGCAGGGTGGGGGCGATCCTCAAGGCCTTAACACCGGCATTTTGTACATGCTGGCTATGCCATATTTGATCGTAGCCGGTATCGGTTATTTCTGGTGGCGCAACCGCCGCAAGGAACAGGAACAGGTGGCGGAGTTCTCTGAGGAGGATTTTGCGCGCTACAATTGATTCACTGTTTTAGTATTCCCTCCTTACCAGTTTGGGTTGTTTTAGCTGCTCCTGTTATGTTATGGGCTGGGTAGCGCGTTGATGCAGGCCAACCCTTGGACTTGGGTTAACTTTATTAATTGCAGCATAAAAAAATGAGCCATCCCAAGATGGAATGGCTCATATACTGTAAAGACAAGTGAATTTACTTAATAGCTTGGACCTATCTTATGCCTCTTTACTTTAAAGTGTAACGGGCTGCCAATGCACCATATCCAGCGCCAAAACCATTGCCATAGCCATTTACAAAAAATGTCGGAACCCAGTCGACCGAGAGCTGGAAAGGCACATCTGCAAACTTATAGTCCAAACCCAGGCAGCCGCTTAACCCGAAAGACGTATTGGCGGCGTCATTGTTGTTGAAACCATTGTTAAAGCTCCAAAAGTAAATGGAGCCTCCGCCGCCTACATACCATTGTAGCCCTTCAACGTCCGAAATTTGGCTGTGGTGTTGATACAACCCGCCAATATTGACCCAACGATAGCCTACATAGCCTCTGAATCCAGCATAAATCTCAACAGCGCCCTTTTCGCTGATAAAATGTTTGAGGGAGGCAGACCAGGGATAGCCCAAACGCAAGCCTATGGCAGTTTTGTAAGTGCTTTGTGACTGCGCTGCAAAAATGCAACAGCAAATGATTGAAAAAGTAAAGATCAGTTTTTTCATAACGGATTTTATTTAAATGGTTTAAGTTTGAATAATGGTACAAAACTATGATTGGATTTTGTTTTCAAAGAACCTTGTCCGATTTTTTTTAGGGAACGGTAGGTTTAGGTTTGTTATCGGCAAGCGAAATGCGTTCACAAAGTAACTTGAAAAAAGGAATTCTTAATGCTTTGGGAAAAAGCCCGGAATTTTCCCCACCTTCGCTCCGACGAAAAAACACCGACATGTAGCATGAAGATTGCAGTTTTTCCAGGCTGTTTTGATCCGATTACCACTGGCCATGTGGATTTGGTTCGCCGTGCCCTGCCTTTGTTCGACAAGATCATCGTAGCGGTAGGCATCAATTCAACCAAAAAGTACCTTTTCCCCCACGAGCAGCGCATGGAGTGGCTGCGCCAGGTGTTTGCCCAATATCCAAATGTGGGTGTGGATGCTTTTCCGAACCTCACGGCCCATTATTGCCAGCGCATTGGGGCAAATTTCCTGCTCCGAGGTTTGCGCAACGGCTCTGATTTTGACTATGAAAAGACCATTTCCCAACTTAACAATATAATTGGCGGGGGTATTGAAACACTTTTTTTCATCGCACAGCCCGAATTCTCGCATATCAGCAGTACTATTGTACGCGAAATCATCATTGGCGGCGCAGATGCCTCTCCTTTTATCCCAAAGGAAATCAACATCAGCCTGGACCAGTCAAATTTGGCATGAAACAGTGCCGGGAATGACCGGACTTTAACATTTTAAACCTTTTTTTGCAGGTAAATTGTTTCTCCAGCCCAAGTATTCTGAAATATATTTGCCACGAGTTTATTCAACTTAACATTATTATACAATCAAGGCGGATACCGAAAAGCCTAAACAGAGTAGGTGCTATTATCAAAACCTTTTACTTATGAAACAAATTCTCCGTATTTGGATATTTGCCCTCTTACAGGTAAATATAAGTTTTTCAGAGGTCACCAAGTCCTCACCAGTATAAGCGATCACCCAGTCTGATGAAGTGAAGGCGCTTTCTCCCGAAATGACAAAAATGGCGGTGGACCAGTTCCTGAACCTCACTCCTGCCAAGTACAAAGAAATGACCGGAGAGCGTTTGGGCTTGAAAAAGACCGTACAGCTGAAAATGGCGCAAAAAGCGGTTAAAAAGCACATGCGCAAGCACGGTACCGATGGTGCTGACGGCATCACCAAAGGCCTTTACATCCTGCTCGCCTTCCTTGGCTGGGCTTGGCTGGTAATGGGCTTGAAAGACGACTGGAGCGGTTCAGACTGGGTTGTAAACCTTATTCTGTACCTGCTTTGCTGGCTGCCAGGCTTTATCCACGCCCTGGTGAAAATGAAAAAGTACTACAGCTAAGAAAAGGGTTAATGTGATAATTTGACAATGCGGTAATTTGATAATTAGCGCGTTTCTTCAGGTTATTTACCAAATCCTGTTCAGGTGGTTTGCGCGAATTTTACCGTAAACTTTCTGGAGAAATGGAGCTACAATGAATCAACAGGCGTTCCAACGCCCGTATTCACTGTGGCTCCTCTTTTTTTTATTTCTTAAAACACGCCACCATACCCTGATTATCCCATTAGCTAATCTTCCCATTAGCTAATCATCACATTATAAAATTATTACAGCAAAAATGGGTAAGAAGCTCAATTGGTTGTACCTCATCTTTTACGTGGCCACACCCATCATTTTCCTCATCCTGCCCGCCGATTATTTCGATTCCGGCGAGGCGCTATGCCCGTCAAAAAGGTTTTTTGACATCGAATGCCTTGGCTGCGGCATGACGCGCGCCGTCATGCACCTGATCCATTTTGACATAGACAGTGCCTTGTATTTCAACGCTTTGAGCTTTGTAGTCGCCCCTGTAATGGCCTTTTTTTGGGTGAAATGGACCATTCAGGCGGCAAAGGATGTGGGAATATGGCCCTGGGCTAAGAAGGTCGAACCGGAGTTGTAATCAGTGATTGGTGATCGGTTGATCAGTGATTAGTGACTGGTTGATCGGTGATTGGTGGCACAGCATACTTTTTCAAATGGAGGTTTGTTTTTCAGCATTTATGCGGGAGTAATTAGAATAGTGTAACGCCTATTGCAATTTTTCATTTAATTTTTTTTGTGCGAATGATCCTTTAAGGTGCTGGAAAACAATACCCAGCAAATAAACAAAAGGTGTGCACCAATCACCGATCAACCAATCACCGATCAACCAAACTTCAAACGGGACATTCCCGCAGGCGCACCGTTACCGTTGTGGTGAATGTGCATCCGCCTTTTGTCTTGGCGGTGACTTCATATTTCCCCGGTTCACTTACCTTTAAATAGCGCCCTTGCACCCCGCCTTTGCTCCAGATAAAACTTTCAAATTCGCCCTCAGCTTTCAAGATGGTCTCGGTTCCCGGGCAGATTTCCAGGTTGCCGGAGATGCTTAGTGGTGAGGCTTTTTCTACGATGATGGGCACACCTGTGTCGGGTGCAGGCTCCTGGCCCCAGCTCAGTTGAGGCAAAGCCAAACAAATCAGGAGAAAAGCCTGGAAAAGGAAGTTCTGGTAGCGCATGGTACATGACTTGAAGGTGAACGTGACACTTTACTATTGGATAAAAGTACTTCCATTTTGAAAAAATAGCATCTTTTTCGCGAAAAACTGTCAATTTTTCTGCAAAAACAGAAACATAGCCCCCAACTTCTTGTTTCCAATTGCTTTTATACTGTGATTAAAGTGATTTTGAATGAGTTGAGTGAAACAAATGCTTGATTTTAAAATGATTGTAGCATTTCTTCATTCATAACGGCCTTGCGTTGACTATAACATTGGTAGGTAACTGAGCTGCCTTGATTACCTTTGCCGCAATTCACCTGCATTTGTTCCACCACAAAATAGAATTTAATGACTGACGCCATTTTTACGGTTCCACACCCGATCAACGAGCCCATTTGGAATTACGCCCCCGGATCACCCGAAAAAGCGGCCCTGAAAAAAGCCCTTGCCGAAGCCAAAGCCAAACAAAAAGACGTGCCGATGTATATTGGCGGTAAAGAAGTGCGCACCAAAGAACAGGTAGCCATGCACCCCCCGCATGAGCGAAAGCATGTGCTGGGGCATTATTCCAAAGGCAATGCTGAACACGTAAAAGCTGCCATTGACGCAGCCCTTGCCGCCAAACCAGCCTGGGAAGCCATGCCCTGGCAGGAGCGCGCCGCAATCATACTCCGTGCTGCCGATCTCTTGACAGGCCCATATCGCGCAAAAATGGCTGCGGCTACCATGCTTTGCCAAAGCAAAAATGTGTACCAGGCGGAAATAGACTGCATCGCTGAACTGGCCGACTTCTGGCGCTTTAATGTGTATTTCATGCAGGAGATTTACAAGCAGCAGCCCATTAGCAGTCGCAATATATGGAACCGCACCGACTGGCGCCCATTGGAGGGATTTGTGTTTGCCCTTACCCCCTTCAACTTCACAGCCATTGCGGGCAACCTGCCCACAGCGCCAGCCATGCTCGGCAATGTCTGCGTGTGGAAAGCCGCTGAAGCACAGATTTATTCCGCGTCTTTGCTGATGGAAATTCTGGTAGAAGCCGGGTTGCCCCCCGGTGTCATCAACCTGGTGTATGTTGATGGGCCAACTACCGGAGAGGTGATTTTCAAACACCCGGATTTCGCCGGCATTCACTTTACGGGCAGTACAGGTGTTTTTCACCATATTTGGAAAAACATCGGCGAAAACATCAAAAACTACAAGTCATATCCGCGCATCGTAGGAGAAACTGGAGGCAAAGACTTCGTGGTTGCCCACCACTCCGCCGACCCCAAGGCAGTAGCCGTTGGCCTGGCCCGCGGCGCTTTCGAGTACCAGGGTCAAAAGTGTTCGGCCGCTTCCAGGGCCTACGTCCCCAAGAGCATGTGGAAAAAAGTGAAGGACTACCTGGTGACCGACCTGAAAAGCATGAAGATGGGCAGCACCGAAGATTTCCGGAATTTTATCAATGCGGTGATCGATGAAAAATCGTTCGACAAAATTGCCAAGTACATCACAGAAGCAAAAAAATCCGATAAGGTTACGGTAGTTGCGGGCGGAAATTTTGACAAATCCAAAGGCTTTTTTATAGAACCGACTGTACTGGAAGTGTCTGACCCGCAATACATTACGATGTGTGAGGAGATTTTTGGCCCGGTACTTTCCGTTTATGTTTATGACGATAAAAAGTATGCCCAAATACTCGACACCGTCAACAACACCTCGCCCTACGCGCTCACTGGCTCAATCTTTGCCACAGATCGGGCAGCCATATTGCTGGCCAACGACAAGCTCCGCCATGCTGCGGGCAACTACTACATCAATGACAAGCCCACAGGCGCGGTGGTTGGCCAACAGCCATTTGGCGGCGGCCGTGCTTCCGGTACCAACGATAAGGCAGGTTCCTTGCTGAATATGCAGCGCTGGCTTTCACCGCGCACCATGAAAGAAAACCTGGTGCCGCCAACGGATTACAGGTATCCGTTTATTGGGGAGGAGTAATCTGTCGGATAGAAAAATATGATGAAGAAAGGGAGGTGTTGAATTTGCGTTGCGCGCCTCCTGGCCTTTATATAGTTAACGCAGAGTGGTTGTGAATGCAGGAATGTCGCATTCATTTTAAAATCAGGTGTTTGTTCACTCAAATCATTCAGAACCACTTAAATCACAGTATAGCCTTGAATGGCAGTCCGAATCAGGCCGAATAAAACCGGCCATATTATCCTTTTGAAATAAAACAATAGCCTTGTCCAACACATTCGGCACCCTTTTCCGCGTCACCACCTTTGGCGAATCCCATGGCGCAGCCATCGGCTGCATCGTCGACGGCTGCCCGGCGGGACTTGACTTTGACCTGGCGTTTATCCAACATGATCTCGACAGGCGACGTCCCGGGCAAAGCAGCATCGTCACCCAGCGCAAGGAAAGCGATACGGTGCAGGTGTTGAGCGGAGTTTTTGAGGGGAAGACCACGGGAACGCCGATTGCATTGCTGATCCCGAACGAAGACCAGCGCAGCCGCGATTACGACCATTTGGCAACTGCCTTTCGTCCCAGCCATGCCGACTATACCTGGGAAGCTAAATATGGGCGCCGCGACCATCGCGGAGGCGGGCGCAGCAGTGCGCGGGAA
>CAYVPM010000018.1:0-11391 GCA_964453475.1 uncultured Saprospiraceae bacterium
AGGTAAATGAAGTACTGATGGGCAACGTCGTCAGCGCCAACCTGGGTCAGGCGCCCGCGCGCCAGGCTGCCCGTTTTGCCGGCCTGCCCGATAACGTACCTTGCACCACCATCAACAAAGTATGCGCTTCCGGCATGAAAGCCATCACTTTTGGCGCGCAGTCGATCATGCTTGGCATCAACGATATCGTGGTAGCGGGTGGCATGGAAAACATGTCGCAAATACCCTACTACCTGCCGAATGCCCGTTGGGGCTATAAATTCGGCAACGCTGAATTGGTGGATGGCCTAGCCAAAGACGGCCTCACCGATGTGTACAACCAAAAAGCCATGGGCGTTTGTGCCGATGCAACGGCTGTCAAATACGCCATCGGCCGCGAAGCCCAGGATGCTTTCGCCATCGATTCGTACAAGCGCGCCGCTGCGGCCACAGATGCCGGTTTTTTCAAAGCTGAAATTGTACCGGTTGCGATTCCACAGCGGAAAGGCGATGCGCTTATGATTGCTGAAGATGAAGAGTATAAAAAGGTGATGTTCGACAAAATTCCCGGCTTGCGCCCTGCCTTCACGCCCGACGGCACCGTCACCGCCGCCAACGCCAGCACCATCAACGACGGGGCTACTGCCCTGATCCTGGCCAGCGAAGAAGCCGTAAAACGCCTGGGACTGAAGCCTATCGCCAAAATTCGCGGTTTCGCTGATGCAGAACAGGAACCGGAATGGTTTACGACGTCGCCCACCATAGCGGCGCCAAAAGCGCTGAAAATGGCCGGCGTGACAAAAAATGACATCGACTTTTTTGAGGTCAACGAAGCCTTCTCCGTCGTCACCATGGCCTTCGAACAAGTGATGGATATCAGCCACGACAAGACAAATGTGTTCGGCGGTGCGGTATCGCTCGGCCACCCGCTCGGTGCTTCAGGCGCGCGCATCGTGACCACCCTCAGCAATGTACTGCAACAGAAAAAGGGAAAGCTCGGCCTGGCAGCTATTTGCAATGGCGGCGGCGGCGCTACTGCCATTGTCATTGAATCTTTGTAGTATAGCCAACGAAAAGTGGTTGTGAATGCACAAATGTTGTAATCATTTTAAAATCAGGCATTTGTTTTTTACCCGCCGAAGCCCTTTTTCAGGGCGTAGGAGGTCACTCAAATCATTCAAAATCACTTTAATCACAGTATAAATTAATTTATGTCGAAACGAATATTGCTTCTTGGCTCCGGCGGGCGGGAACACGCATTTGCCTGGAAATTGTCGCGGAGCCCCCGCTGTGCCAAGCTGTTCATCGGGCCTGGCAACGCAGGCACAACTGCCTGTGGGGAAAATGTAGCTTTGAACCCGCTTGATTTTGAGGCTGTTGGGAAATTTGTGCTGGACAATGCGGTGAATATGGTAGTCGTAGGCCCCGAAGAACCGCTGGTGCGGGGCATCTGGGACTATTTCCAGGAAAAAGAAAACTTGAAAGCGATTCCGGTTATTGGGCCTTCCAAGGCGGGTGCGATGCTGGAAGGCAGCAAAGCCTGGAGCAAAAAATTTATGCAGCGCCACAATATCCCCACGGCTGCCTACCGGGAATTTACCGGCGAAACCCTGGCGGATGGACTGGCATACCTGAAAAGCCACGCTCTTCCCATCGTGCTCAAAGCGGACGGGCTGGCTGCCGGAAAAGGGGTTGTTATTTGTGAAAGCCATGCCGAAGCTGTCCGGGAATTTCAGGAAATGCTGGGTGGCAAATTCGGCACATCCGGCCACCGCGTTGTCGTAGAGGAATTTTTGTCGGGCATTGAATTCAGCGTTTTTGTACTGACAGATGGGAAAACCTACAAAATTCTGCCCGAAGCCAAGGACTACAAGCGCATCGGCGAAGGCGATACCGGGCCAAACACAGGCGGCATGGGCGCCATCAGTCCCGTGCCCTTTGTGGATGAAACCTTATGGCAAAAGGTGGACGCGCGCATCATAAAACCGACCATCCAGGGCTTGCGCAAAGAGAAGATCGTGTACAAAGGCTTTGTTTTCATCGGGTTTATCCTGGTTAATGGCGAGCCATTCGTTATAGAATACAATTGCCGTATGGGCGACCCGGAAACGGAAGTGGTGCTGCCGCGCCTGAAAAACGACCTGGTAACCTTGTTCGACAATTGCGCCAACGGCACCCTGGGCCGCGTGAAAATCCGCGCCGACAAGCGCACGGCCAGCACCATTATGCTGGTCAGCGGAGGCTATCCCGGCGATTATGAAAAAGGGAAAGTCATCAGCGGGCTCGACAAGGTGAAAGGCAGCATGGTGTTTCACGCCGGCACCAGTACCGATGCCAAAGGAGCAGTGCTGACAGCCGGAGGGCGCGTTTTGGCCATCACAAGTTTTGGGAAAGATATACCTTCGGCACTGAAAAAATCGAAGCGGAACGCGAAAGTGCTTACTTTTGAAGGGAAGCATTACCGGGGCGATATTGGACGAGATTTATTGTGAATACGTGGATTGGTTGTTTAACACATAGACTATTTTTTAACACATAGACACATAGAAACATAGAGCACATAGGATATTCCAATATTTTGAGTTCAAATAAAACTATGTGTCCTATGTTTCTATGTGTCTATGTGTTAAAAAATAGGCTATGTGTTAAAAAATAGGCTATGTGTTAAAAAAACAATTCGCTAAAAAAACTATGTGTTTATGTCAACTGCAGCGAACGACACATTTACCATAAAACTGCCCGTTTTCGAGGGCCCATTCGACTTGCTCCTCTTCTTCATCGAGCGGGACGAACTCGATATTTACAACATCCCCATCGCAAAAATAACCGACGATTTTTTGGATTACCTGCGGCATCTGGAAGCGATGAATGTGGATTTGGCCTCGGAATTTATTGTGGTGGCGGCGACCCTCATGCGCATCAAGGCCAAGCTCCTGTTGCCACGTAAGCAAGTAGACGACGAAGGCAACGAAATAGACCCCCGGCATGAATTGGTGGAGCGCCTGCTCGAGTACAAACGCTACAAAAGCGTACTGGAGGAACTGCGCCGCCTCGAAGAAGTACGCGCCTTTATGAACCCGCGCGGCTATGCCAGCACCGAATTGCGCAAACTCGCCGAGCACGCCCTGGCAGATGCCGAAATGGAATCGGTGACGCTCTACAAACTCTTAAGGGTTTTTGAACGCCTGGTTTCGCGCTTTGAAGAAGACAAAAAAGCGAAACGGGTGCACACGGTGTACAACTTCAATTACACCATCCAGGAACAGCGCGATTACATCATCGGAAAACTCAAAAAGGGGCAGAAGAAGAATTTTGAGAACATCTTCTTTTCCCTTGAAAACAGGATTCACGCCGTGGTTACCTTCCTTGCTTTGCTGGAATTGCTGAATGCACAGGAAGTGACCTTGATTCAAGGAGAAGGCATCAATAATTTTTGGTTGGTGTTGCCGGAGGTAAAGCCGGCGTAGTTTTAGGCCGGATTATACTTTGCGCACATAAGAAAGTCTGAAAGGTGATGGTAGAATCTGCTTTGTGGTAAGCAGATATTTGCGGCGAAGCCGCTATGATATGGAAAGCAATTAACTTGGTCGTAAATAACTCCCTTTTCTTTATGGTACAGATCGTCGATTGGGAACCCCGTTATCAGGAGGCCTGGAAAGCGCTCAACATCGCCTGGATTTCCAAAGATTACGAAGTGGAGCAGATCGACCTCGATACGCTCGACTACCCGGAAAAATACTTTATCAACGACGGCGGCGCCGTGCTGTTGGCGGAAATAGACGGTGAAATTATCGGCACGGTAGCCTTGCAACCCTTTGGCAACGGCGTACTCGAGTTGGCCAAAATGACGGTTGCAGAATCGGCCCGCGGGCTGAAGATTGGAGAGCTACTTGGGCTGGCTGCCCTCGAACGCGCGCGGGCGCTGGGCGCGAAAAAGGTATTCCTGCTCTCCAACACCAAGGCCTACCAGGCTATCAATTTGTACTTCAAACTGGGCTTTCGCTGCGTAGCCCTGGACAGCACAGAGTTCAAGCGGGCAAATATTCAAATGGAAACGTCCTTGTAGAGTGCGGAGTATGGAATGCGGAGTGCGGAATGCGGAGTGCGGAATGGGCACATCATCTCGGAATGTTTTGCCTTTTATTTTCAGCCGTTTTGGCCAAAAGCGCCGAAGTGATATGCAATACCATTTCGAAATGATGTGCCCATTCCGCACTCCGCATTCCGCACTCCGAATTCCGAATTCACTTCATCTTTCCTACATAATCCGGCAAATGCAAATACCCTTCTGCCCGGATGACCGCTTCCTGTCCAAACCGCGTAGCAACGGCGGCCACATCTTTTGCTTCCATGCTGCCTTTTTCGTTGAGCACGTTTGACAGTTCCAGCAAGAATTCGCGGTGTTTTTTCAATAGAAGCTGGGTTTCTTTTACCAAACCCGTGATCATAGTTTCAACATCTTTGTCGGTCTTGAACTTGTCCATGGCATGGGCGTACTCCAGGGAATAATTGGCCTGGTAGCGCTCATCAAATCCATAGCGGCGGATGTAGTCCATGGCGAGCATGGATGCCTGTTCGCGGTCGTTGCTGCGGCCTACCGTAGCATTCGTTTCGCCAAAAATGATCTCTTCGGCAATGCCTCCTGCCAGGAACACCGTGATTTTTTTGAGGATATTTTCCCTGGTCTCGTATATCTCGTGCGGGAAAGTAAAGCCGGAAGCGTAGCTGCTGGCCACCTTGGATTTTAGCTGCAAAGGCGCGAGCCCAAACAGCACGACATAAGCCACCGCATGGCCGGCCTCATGCACGCTCACATTGGCCACCACCTCGGCAATGTTTCCCTGGCGAATCTTGTCGATGCGGCCCACGAAAGGGATTTCAATGGGTGCGCCGGCAATATTCGTGGTGATTTTCTGGGCAACATTGTCGTAGTCAATGAAAAACGCGCTGCACTCGCAGTTCAGGCACTCAAAAAGAAACTTGCTGAGGTTGGTTTCCAGAATATCCGTAACACTGCTGAAAACGGGCCGAACTCCCTGCACCGGGAATACGCCATTGCGGTAAATCAGGTCGTAAATATTGTCGCTGATGCTGATTTTTACCTCAAAACTGTTTTCAGCCTTGACCAATATTTTGCCCACTTCTTTGCGGATAAGGGCCTCAAAATCGGCTTTTCGCAAACTTGGATAAATCAAGTGAATGTTGCCAAAACGCGCCACTTGCTCTGGTCGAAACCGGCGTGTCAGAGCGTTTTTGATGTCTACTGCCGTAATTTTTTTGGTAAAAGCATGATAGATATCCGCGTCCACCTCGCTGTCGGAGGTATGCGTAGCCATTTGGAAAGCTTCATCCAGGTTGCCGCTGATGAGGATGAGCGTTTGGGAGTAGTCCACAGGCTCATACACGCGGCGCTTGGTTTTGGCCTCCATGATCAGGTCGAGCATCTGCTTTTTGCTCATGTCGGCAATATCCACCACGTCTTCTTCCAGTTCCAGCATCTTTTTGAGGTTTCGGGCCTCCCAGATGCCCACGCTGTCGTGCATGGGGTCTTCGCTTATGGCTTGGGCATCGGCAGGCTTGCGGCTGCGCTGCCGCTGGTTGAACATGAAGTCTGAGATGTAATAATCGAAGTCTTCTTTTTCGCGCCGGGCCAGTCGACCGTCGCTGAGCAGTTCCCAAAAGTCATTGAACTTGGTGCTTTGCACCGGAGAGCCATCCGAATCGATGGTATAAAAGCGCTGAATTTCGTCGAACAGCACGATGGAGGGCTTGTTGTCGACAATCCCGTTGGCACTGAGTATAGCGCTGACGCTGCTGAAATAGGTGGTGTTGTCGGTGTTCCCCAATTCCACCTCGGCGAAATGTTCCTGAAAATCCAGGTACTGCACAAGCTTGCGGACGAGGTCGGTTTTGCCCACACCCGTCATGCCCCAAAGGCAAACAATGATCGGCCGGGTGAGGATTTCAGGCATGAGGTACCAAATCTGAATATAATCCAGCAGGCTGTCGACGATGTCGTCGATGCCGACAAAATCCTCTTTCAGGCGCACGCGCAGGAGCTCCAAAGCGGCGCGGCGCTCCCGGATGCGTGTTTTATCGATAGCGATTTTTTGCTTTTCCATATCAGGGACAAAGAAACGAAAGGTTTTTGGGGAAAGTTCCCACAAGCTGTTTTCTGCTGATTACTTTTGTGGGTGGCGTGGCGCTATTGTCGTTTTACCACATAGGTTTGTTTACCACGTGTTATTTTTTACCACATAGCGCACATAGTTCACATAGCCGATTTGACGTGTACTTTTTACCTATTAGGTAGGAATTGCTACCTAAAAACCTATGTGAACTATGTGCGCTATGTGGTAAAAAAAATCTACGTGGTAAAAACTGATGTTTGCGGCGAAGCCTCCAGATATTTCATGCGGCGGACCTCTTTGATAAATAGTTGTAAATTATCACATTAAAACTATGCGGTTTCTTTTTCTACCAGTGCTTTTTTGTTGTCTGTTTGCTTGCCAGGACAACCCGCCCGTAAAACGCAGCGACAGTGTTGCCCGCGCGTTATGCACTTGTTCTGCCCAATTGCTGGAATTGAACAAGCAAGCTGCCAATGCAACCGGTGTCATAGATTTCGAGCGCATTCAGCGCGCCTTCGATGAGGCCAGAACTTGTATTGCCTTGCAGAAGATCAAGCCGGAAGAGATGCCGGAAGTGGAAAAGGCGCTGGAGCTTCTTTGCCCGGAGCTGGCAAAAGAGCATACGTTGTTGGAAGAACTTATTGGAGGTTAAGCTATTCCTTGCAGGGCCACACATAATCCGACAGCGGAAACGATTTCCCCCGGTACGAAAAATGCCACCATTCCGTGCGGATGCCCTGAAACCCGACCGCTTCCATGGTTTCCCGCAGTAGTTGGCGGTTTTTCAGCACGGCTGCGGGCAACTTCATGTTGTCGCTATGGGCTTCCACGCCAAAAAAATCATATTCCGTGCCCATGTCAAGTTCCCTTCCCTTGGCATCCACAATGGTGAGGTCGACGGCAGCACCGCGGCTGTGCATGGAGCCTTTTGCGGGCGGACTGACGTAGTCGGGATTCGGTACCTTGTCCCAAAGGCGCTGCTGGTAAGGGCGGGGTCGGTAGCAGTCGAACATTTTGAGGGCCATGCCCTTGGACTTCAACAATCTATTGGCCTTCACAACAGCCGCCGCAGCTTCGGGCCGCAACAGGCAGCGCGGACAATCGTATATTTTAGCTTTGGTAAAATTGTTTTCTGTGGCGTACCGGATGTCGAGACGTATGCCAGGGTCGAGGGCTGCAACATCGCGAAAGTTGTCGGCCTCATTTCGTGCAGGGGATGACGGCGCCTGAGATTTTTCGGAAAATTGTTTTTCCTTCTGTGCTGCGGCATTAAATGCGATCAAGCACAGCAGCAGTATGTTGAAGTTTTTTATCATATATGTGATTAATGTGATTTTGAATGATTTGAGTGACCTACTATGCCCTGAAAAAGGGCTTCGGCGGGTAAAAATCAAAAGCCTGATTTACATTGATGTTGGATTCCTGCATGCACAGCCACTAACATGAATGTCGAATTGTAACGGCATTTAATTAAGGTGCTGAAACACAAAAGCCAAACCGAAGAAAAAATGATGTGCCCATTATCGAATTAGCTAATTATCCCATTAGCTAATTAACAAATATCACATCATTTCATCCCAGCGCAACACCGTACCATAGCCTTTCTCCAGAAAATATGCTCTGGTCTCGGCTTCAGGTTTCTGGCTGGTAGCCAACACAAAATCGCCACCCCACGCGCCCAGGCTTTTCAATTCGCCCCAGTAATCACCAAACAACCTGGATTTAATAGGCTGGAATTCCAACAGATCACCCACGATTCGTTCGTGCGCTACCATGTATTTTTCAAAATCCTGCAGGTTGTCGGCGTTAAGCATCTGTTCTGTCAGGTAAGAAATATCGCTGATGAGCGATTCGCTGCCTTTGAATTTTTCGCGGTAACGCACTATCCCTTCCCTGGAGTTCTGCTTGTGTTCGAGGTAAACAAAGTACAACTGGGCCCGAAAGCCCGGCTCGAAAGCTACATAGCGCACCATTGGCTTGTCGCCTTGCAACTGGTAAAGCAGCGGCGACTCAGCGTAAGCGCAGGCGATGTCGTAGCCGGAACCGCCCAGCGTATTGCGCAACACAGGGTAGGGATCTACTGCTGCCCAGCGTGCAATGGCGGCGATGATGGTACTGCTGGTGCCGAGTCCCCAGGCCCGCGGGAAATCGCAAGTCGTGGTAACATCCATACCCTGGACATCGTGCAAAAACGCCGGATTTTGTCGCTGGCAATCCCGGATGATGGAAGCCAACATCTCGGCAGCGCTGCGGTCGCTGGTTTCAATGACGCCGAGGTAGGGCAGCTCGTATTCTGTGCTGAACCAAACAGAACCGTCCGAATCTTTGCTTTGCCAGCAAAGCACTTCCCCTTCGGCGCGGGGTTTGACGAAAAGTGATTGCCCGAAACGTACCGGGCAAGCCAAGGCTAAAGCGCCGTCCAGCACGAAGTACTCGCCGGATAGCAGCAGTTTCCCGTTGGCGCGGGTTTCAAAAGGTGTAATTTGTGACATGGTGAGGGCCAGGCAATAATGCCGTGCGACAAATGTAGCACAGATTCATCAAAAAGTACCAATAGAAAGCATTACCAATGTACAGCCTTCAACTACTTCAATGCCTTGTTTTTCAGCGAGTTGAGCGAGTTCTGGATTTTCTGCCCCGGGGTTAAAAATTATTCGTTTGGGCTTTAGGGAAAGCAAATAATCATAGTATTCACGCTGCCGTTCCGCGCCAAGGTACAAGGTGACGGTGTCGACATCTTCCAGTTCGGGCTTCCCCTGCATGATGGGGATGCCATTCACTTCCCCGGTTTTCACGCCTACCGGAAGCACTTCATGGCCTTTTTGTGACAGGCGCATTACCGCCAGGTAAGCGTAGCGCTCAGGGTTCGTGGTTGCCCCTAATACCAATGTTCTTTTCATAAATGGTGATCTTGATATACTGTGATTAAAGTGATTTTGAATGATTTGGGTGAAACAAACGCTTGATTTTAAAATGATTGTAACATTTCTGCATTCACAACCACTGTGCGTTGACTATAATTGGCCAAACAGCTGTTTTTGTGAAAAGTTAACAGAATCGTACTTTTTCAAGGCTATTGGGGTAATTTTGCGCTCTTTTACGAAAAAACCATTCTTTTTAAGCCACCTAGCTTTGTGTTAAAATATGATTTTGAGCGATAAAAAAATTCTGGAATCTGTGGAGCAGGGCGAAATTGTCATCGAGCCGTTTCGCCGCGAGTGCCTTGGTACCAATTCTTACGATGTGCATCTGGGCCGCCACCTGGCCGTGTACCAGGATCGGGTGCTGGATGCCAAAAAGCACAACCTGACCAACCCGATCGAGATACCGCCCGAAGGCTTTGTGCTTGAGCCTGGCACACTGTACCTGGGGGTCACGGAGGAATACACCGAAACCCACAATTCTGTGCCGTTCCTGGAGGGAAAGAGCAGCGTGGGCCGACTGGGCATCGACATTCACGCCACTGCGGGGAAAGGCGATGTGGGCTTTTGCAATACCTGGACGCTTGAAATATCCTGCGTTCAGCCCGTGCGCGTGTACGCGGGCATGCCCATTGGCCAATTGATCTATTTTCTGGTGGAGGGCCCAATTGAGAATTACTACAACAAAAAGCAGAACGCCAAGTACAACCAGCGCACGGAAAAGCCGGTGGAGAGCATGATGTGGAAAAATTTTTGAGCCTTTCCAAAGCCTGGAGAGGTGTCAAACTAAGAACATTCTAAGCAAATAGCGGCGCGTAGGCTCTATTTTTGCCAAGTATACTTTTTTACCTGGACGCAACCTGCAACGTTTCTGACGCAGATCAACAAACTCTCTTATACGATGAAGTACAAATTTATTTTGATTCTTGGGCTAAGCCTGTTCTTTTGTCTGCCCGCCTGCGAAAACAGCAAAAGCACAGAATACCAACAAAAGGCCAGCAACCCTGAGTTTCTGCACGCCGGCATCCGCCGCATCACCGATATTATCCGCCACGATATTTTTGCGCCTCCGGTTTCGGCGCGTATCTATGCGTACTCCGCCGTTGCGGCATACGAGGCGCTCATTCCTGGCTACCCGGAATACAACAGCCTGGCGGGTCAACTCAACGGTCTCACAGCTTGCCCAAAACCGGAAGCGGGCAAAGATTATTGCTACCCGCTTGCCAGCACCAATGCCTTGCTCATCGTGGGCAAACTATTGGTGTTCTCGGAAGGCGACATGGAAAACCTGGAAGAAAAGCTCTTCAACGATTTCAAGGCGATGAATATACCAAAAGACGTGCACGACCGCTCCATGGCTTTTGGCGAGGCTATTGCCAAACATATCATTACCTGGTCAAAATCAGACAACTACGCCCAAACGCGGAGCGCCTCGAAGTTTACCATTGAAGTGAAAGAACCTGGTCGCTGGCGACCCACACCACCTGCCTACGGCGATGCGTTGGAGCCTCACTGGATGGAAATCCGCCCCTGGGTCATTGATTCCAGCGGCCAATTCTCCACGGAAGCGCCTTTGCCTTTCAGCACCGAAAAAGGCAGCGAATTTTACAAAGAGGCCATGGAAGTATATGATATTGTAAAAGCGCAACGCCCGGAAGAAATCGCTACGGCATGGTACTGGGACGACAACCCAGCCGCCATGGAAGTAAGCGGCCACATCGCTTTTGTACGGAAGAAAATCAGCCCAGGGGGCCACTGGATGAACATCACCGCTCATGCATGCCGCAAAGGGAACTATACCATCGCACAATCTGCTGAAGCATACGTGAAAGTAGCCTGCGCCCTTGCCGATGGCTTTATTGCATGCTGGCACTGCAAATACAAGTACAACCTCATCCGCCCGGAATCGTACATCAACCAGTACATCGACCCGGAGTGGCGGCCACTGATCCAAACGCCTCCCTTCCCCGAGCATACCAGCGGGCACAGCACCATTTCCGGTGCAGCTTCTACGGTCTTGACCAATCTTTTTGGCGAAAACTTCGCGTTCACCGATTCTACAGAAACGGAGTTCGGGATCGACCCACGGACTTTCAATTCTTTCAAGGAAGCAGCAGACGAAGTGGGTGTGAGTCGTTTGTACGGCGGCATTCACTACAGCCGGGGAAACGAGGCTGGCCTGAAATGTGGCCGGGAACTCGGGCAGTACGTTTTTGGGAAGATGAAAACGCGTAAGTAATTGATTGGCACTTGGTTTTATGGTGCCGCATAAAAAAATACATGAGTCATCCCGAATTTTTTGTAACCCCAGAGGGGCTAAATCTTGGTAGAATGGACGGAAAATCGGGTTGGCGTGGCGG
>CAYVPM010000019.1:0-5948 GCA_964453475.1 uncultured Saprospiraceae bacterium
TGGCCTGACGGCCTTTAGCGCCCATCCGAACCCATTCCAATTCGCGTTCAAGTTGTTTGCGGCGCTTCCCTTCGGATTTCTCTTCCTGGGCCAGGCGCTTGGCTTTTTGATCGAGCCAGGTGGAGTAGTTGCCCTGCCAGGGGATGCCTTCTCCACGGTCGAGTTCGAGTATCCATCCCGCTACATTGTCCAGGAAGTAACGGTCGTGGGTGACGGCGATCACGGTGCCTGGGAAGTTTTGAAGGTATTGTTCCAGCCAGGCGACTGATTCCGCATCTAGGTGGTTGGTCGGCTCATCGAGCAGCAGGATATCGGGCTGCGACAAGAGCAATCGCGCCAGTGCGACGCGGCGGCGTTCACCGCCCGAGCAGATTTTAATGGGTCGGTCGTCGTCGGGACAGCGCAGGGCGTCCATAAACACGCCGAGGCGGTAATCAAGCTCCCAGCCACCAGCGTGTTCTATTTGTTCCAGCACTTCACCCTGACGTTCAATGAGCTTCATCATCTCGTCGTCGTCGGTGACCACGCCGAGTTTTTCGCCAATGTCTTCGTTTTCTTTCAGCAGGTCAACGATGGGCTGAACGGCCTCTTCCACGATCTGGCGCACGGTTTTGTTGTCGTCCAGCTCAGGCTCCTGAGCCAGGTAGCCGATCTTGAACTGTTTTTCAAACTCTATTTTGCCTTCGTAATTTTGATCGAGGCCGGCAATGATTTTCAGGAGTGTCGATTTACCGGAGCCGTTGAGGCCAAGTACACCGATTTTGGCGCCGTAATAAAACGACAGCCAGATGTTTTTCAGGACTTGTTTGCTGGGCGGGAACGTTTTGCTCACGCCCGACATGGAAAAGATAATTTTTTCGGACATTTTTTATAGAAGGTTTCAGGGCGCAAATGTCGGAAAAAGGATGGCTATCTTTTACACAGAGTTTCACAGAGTTTTAAAGCGGTTCTAAAAATCGCCTCCTTCTCCCCCACCCCCTGGGCCACCTGGCGTTGGCTTCTTTTTGCTCTGGTGCAAGCGGTAGTTCAACGAAAGGTTGATCTGGCGCGGCCTGCGTTGCCAATTGCCCGAGGTGTAAAAATTGTCGCCCTCCGTGATATTGCGCCAGCGTCGCGAGTTGAACACATCGCTGATATTCAAGGTGAGGGTGCCATTATTGTGGAACACGTCGCGGCTCAAACCGATGTCCATAAATGCTACGGCTTTCCGGCTTCCTTGGGGGGTCAGACGCGGGGCCTCATAATTGCCGCGCACCTGCAGATCTGTTTTTTTCCAAAGGGTAAAACGGTTGGTCAGCTGGGAAAACCAGGAATAGGTATCGCTGAAATAGGACTGCCCTTCCGATTCGCCCTCGATAATGGAGCGGAAGAAATTGAGGCTGCCATCCATTTTCCACCACTTCCAGGGGGAGAAGTTGCCGATAAATTCAGCGCCAAAGGCGTTTTCCGTGGAAAGATTCTCCGGGCGGGTTGCCGAATTTCCAAAGGCATCTACACGGCGGATGCGCTCCACCTTTCCGGTGGTGTAGCGGTAGTAAAGAGCGGAACTGAGTGAAGCGTTGTCAAAGTATTTGATATGCCCGATTTCGTAGGCATCGGTGAATTCAGGGTTCAGGTTCGGATTTCCGCTCCAGTAGTTCCGGCTGTCGCTGTAGGAGAAAAACGGGTTTAAATCCCAGTAGTTCGGACGGCGAATACGGCGGCTGTAGCTGACCTGCACATTGTTCTGGCCCGGGAGTTCGTATGTAACGTGGGCGCTGGGGAATAAATTGGCGTATTGCCGTGGATTCACTTCGTTTGTTTCCACGAGCAAGGTGGTCACATCGCTGGCCTCGGCACGCAGGCCCAGTTGGTAGGAGAATTTTTTCACTTTGTTCCCAAAGATGAGGTAGGCAGCCAGGATGTCTTCGTTGTAAAGAAAGTTGTTGTCCAGGTTTGGCAGGGGCTCCCAGGCATCACCGATGTATTCCTGTACCACAAAATCGTTGGTCAGGTCGCGAATGCTTCCGCGGAAACCCGCCTCGAATTTTCCCTCTTTGGCAAAAGGCTTGATGTAATCCAATTGAAGTATGTATTGCTTTTCTGTCTCGTCATTCATGGATTGCTGCAGCAAGGTGGGTTCCGAACTGGTACCGTTGGGTTGGAAGTAGTTTTCGGTGAACAACTGGTCAGAATCCTCATAGTTGTTCTGATAGCGAAACTCAGCATTCAACTCATGGCCGTCACGGCCGAATGTTTTTTTGTAGTTGAGCGCGTATTCGAGGTTGGGCTCCACTTCTTTTTCGTCCTGACGGCGTGTAGTAATGCCCGTTGGGTTTGATTCTGCAAAAAGATAATCGCGGTAAGTGAGGTCGGAAATCCGGGTGCTTTTGTTGTAGTTGTAGGTAAAAGAGGTCGTGAGCGTGTTTTTGGGATTGATGAAATAATCGGCGCCAAAGCGGAAATTGTGGTCCCAGCTGATGCGCTGGTTTTTGGAAGTTTGGCGAGTGATGCTGGTGGTATCGCCGTTGTACAGCTCTTGGTACTGACTGGTTTCGTTGGGCGTGTCGCGGTAGTTTGGGCTGTAGCCGCTAAAGAAGTTCAGTTTTCTGGTTCGGTAATTCAGGTTTATGCCGGCAGCAAAATTCTGCGGGTAGCCCGTGGTGAGGTCAAAAGCGCCGTTCAACCCGCGGGAGCGCTCCTTTTTCAATACGATGTTGATGATACCGCCCATGCCTTCTGCTTCGTACCGCGCGGAAGGGTTGGTGATGATCTCAATCTTATCGATCATGCTGGCTTGCAACTGTCGCAGTCCGTCTGCACCTTTAAATGTCAGCAGCCCGGAAGGTTTGCCGTCAATCAGGATGCGGACGTTTTCGCTGCCGCGCAAACTGACGGCGCCGTCGGAGCCCACTTGTACCGAGGGGATATTGCTCAGGATATCGGAGGCGTTGCCGCCTGCATTGCCCAGGTCTTTTCCAACGTTGAACACTTTTTTGTCGAGCGTCATTTGCATGGAGCTTTTTTCTGCCTGTACCACGACTTCATTCAATGCGGTAGCGCTGGGTTCAAGGGCAATTGTGCCGAGTTGAATCGGGGTATTGCCGTTATTTACTGAGATATTGGGGATAATATGGGTCTGATAACCCAGGTAATCAATTTTGGCAAAATAGTCGCCAGGTTTTGCTTTGAAAGAAAATGTCCCGGCCTCATCGGTCAGCGCGCCGGAAATGGGTGTGCTGTCTTGTTTTGAAAGCAAGGTGACGGTTGCATACGCGAGCGGGAATCCTGTGCCGGCGTCAAGCACTTTTCCTGAAATTACAGCGATTGAAGGTGGGGGAACTAAAGGGGAGGGGCCACCCGCCTGGGAAAACAAGGCTGTCGGAGCTTGAAGGGAAAAAAGGAAGATTGATAAAAAGATTGGGAACTGAATGGGTATAAATTTCATGCAAATTTAATTTCATGCAAAGAAACGGGGACATTCCCGGCAATTAACAGCATATCTACCCCTCGGTTTTCCGGCTCGATCATTTGGGAAAAACGCTCGGCGATACAGGGCTGTCCCTGCCAGGTGCTGGATGGTCGAAACTGTTGGCCTAAAGGTCGAAATAACAGGTGATGCAGGTTATTCCGTAGAAAAAGCGCTATAATCGGGGTACTTTTGTCGCCAATACACAATTTTACCATGCAGTCATTCATTCAGCGCCACCGCATCCCTGTGTTGCATCTGTCGTTTTGGTGCGTCTATTTTTCCTTTTTTTTCTACCAGATAGGGTTTTCCCGGCGCGACGATGATGTTGACCTTTGGCGTGCTTTTCACAATACGGTGACCCATGTGGGTTTTGTGGCCAGCGCGGCTTACCTGAATTATTTTATTTGTCTGCCGCGTTTTTTGGCGCACAAAAACATAGCGCGCTACCTCTTTGAGTTCTCGGTCCCATTCGCGGCATTGGTTTTTCTCACTGTACAGGTTAAACGCTTCCAGAACCCAGGTATCGGTTATTTCTACAGCCAGAAATTTGCCGTTCAATTGGTGGTCGGCTCCTTGTTCATTGTGATTTTCATCGCCTTGCTGAAATTTATGGAGGGCTGGTTCGAACTGGAGGCCAGAAAGAAAGCGCTTGAAAACGAAAAGCTTAACGCCGAGCTGCGCTTCCTCAAAGCCCAGATCAACCCGCATTTTCTGTTCAACACGCTGAACAACCTCTATGCCCTTGCTTTCGCCCAATCGCCCAATACCACCGAGGTCATCGCCAAGCTCTCGCAAATGATGCGCTACATGATATACGATTCCAACCACCCGAAAGTACCGCTCAGCAAGGAAATTGAGTACATGGAAAATTATATCAGCCTGGAAAAGCTGCGTCTGAACGAACAAATCCCCATTGATTTTACGATAGAAGGCGATCCAAAAACCATACAAGTGGTGCCATTGATCCTGATCACATTCCTGGAAAACGCCTTCAAACACGGGGTAAGCAATAACACCAAAGACGGCTGGATCCGGATCAAAATTGTGTTGACCGGGCAAAAACTGGTCTATACCATCGAAAACAGCAAGCTCCGGGAGGAACAACACGAGCCATCGGGCATAGGGCTGCAGAACGTGCGGCGCAGGCTGGAACTCAGCTATGCCGACCATTACGCTTTGGACATCCATGACGAACAAAAACGCTTTGCCGTACGTCTGGAGATCAATCTTCACTAACTTCGCCCGCTATGACCTGCGTAATTGTTGAAGACGAACCACTTGCCCGGCAATTGCTGGAGCAGTACATAAAAAAAGTGCCGCACCTGGAGCTGCTGTCTGCATTTTCCAATCCCCTGGAAGCACTCGATTACCTGCGCGACAAATCAGTCGATGTGCTTTTTTCCGATATCCAGATGCCGGAGATCACGGGCATTACCTTGTTGAAAATCCTGCAAAAAAAGCCGTTGGTCATACTCACCACCGCCTATTCCGAATACGCCCTTGAAGGCTACGAGCTTGATGTGGCCGATTACCTGCTCAAACCCATCACCTTCGATCGTTTCCTGAAAGCAGTGGAAAAAGTGACGCAGCGCCTCAATGTTGAAAAGGCTGGCGAAACCGTCGGGACGGAAAAAGCAATTGTTGAGCACAATGCCCTTGCTGAACCTGCCCAGCCCTTCATTTTTGTAAAAGACGGCGCCAAACTGGTCAAAATCCGGCTCAACGATATCCTGTACATCGAAGGATTGAAGGATTATGTGAGCATTTACACAACAGCCAAAAAAGTCGTCACCCTGCAAACCTTGAAGGCCCTGGCTGCGCTGCTGCCTTCCGACAAGTTCATCCGGGTGCACCACTCCTACATTGTAGCATTTGATTGGATAGACGTTATCCACCGCGACCAGGTGCAGGTAGGGAAGGCGATGCTGCCGGTGAGCGATACGTATCGGAAGGGGTTTCGGGAATTTATTGAGGTAAGGCAGGGGTAAGGCGGCTAAATTTAACATGCATGGTTTTCGCTATTAGAAACCTGACCTTTATCAAGCGCCACCTGTGTTTATTGTTTCAAACCAAACCACAAACGACCACACTATTGGACTTTTGTTTCTCACGGCGGCACGGCTGTTGTGGTTGATTGGGCTTTTGTGTGTACGTTTTGTTTCTCACAACGACACGACGACACGGCTGTTGTGGTTGATTGGGCTTTTGTGTGTACGTTTTGTTTCTCACAACGACACGACGGCACGGCTGTTGTGGTTGATTGGGCTTTTGTGCGTACGTTTTGTTTCTCCTTATGACAAAACAAAATTGGATATTCGTCGCATCGTTGCGAGAAACTATTTTCGTCGTGTCGTCGTGTCGTCGTGAGAAACTATTTTCGTCGTGTCGTCGTGTCGTCGTGAGAAACTATTTTCGTCGTGTCGTCGTGTCGTCGTGAGAAATTATTTTCGTCGTGTCGTCGTGTCGTCGTGAGAAACTATTTTCGTCGTGTCGTCGT
>CAYVPM010000019.1:6048-11375 GCA_964453475.1 uncultured Saprospiraceae bacterium
TTTCGTCGTGTCGTCGTGTCGTCGTGAGAAACTATTTTCGTCGTGTCGTCGTGTCAGAGAGTGTTCAGAAAACTGTGTCAGTCAAATCACTTAAATCAATCATTGTCAATCACAAAAATCACACGAATCATAGTTTAGATGCTATTTTTCATTAAGTGCCCAATTGTAATCCAGGTGGCCGATCGGCGTCTTCTCCGTCAATTTAACAGCGGCATACCGGTTTAAAAATGCCCGTACTGTCGCTGCATCGCGCTCAAAATCGCCGCTGAACCACTTGAATATCTCGGAAATCTCGGCCTTTTCTGCTGTAATGCGGTTGCGCAGCGGATCGTTTACAAAGTTGCGCATGCTAAGGTCTAATTGCGCTTCGAGTTTGTCGGGGGTGTAGGCTTCGTTGAGCAGTTTCGGGCAGGAATAAGAAGCGCAGTTGACAGCTGCGTGGATACGGGCATCTTTGAACACGGGGCGCAGGATATTGTGCTCAATGTTGTTCAAATCGTAGGTGTAGCCCTGGATTTTGATGAATTTTATATCCCACACAGAATTGACGAAAGCCAGTCCGCGCTTGATGTCTTTGATGCTCTTGACGGGGTAATTGCGCACGATAAGCTGCACCGTATAGGCATTATAGGCATTGATCCAGTAGGCCATTTGCTCGTTTCGCGACCAGTTTTTGTCGCTCGGGTGGGCGGTTTCCAGCAGGTTTAGGTATTTATTCAGCGCAAGGCTGTCCAGGATGAACCCTTTGTAATCGACAAAGCCATCAGCGCCGACGTGTTTTTTTACGAGAGCATCCCACTGTTCATGGGCGACGGGTTTTGAATCGACCTGGCGTTTGATGGAGCGGCAATTGCTGCATACGAACCCGATGAGTGCAAAAGCCAGTACAATGGCCAATATTGAAGATGTCTTTTTCATGGTATACTGTGATTAAAGTGATTCTGAATGATTTGAGTGAAACAAATGCTGATTTTAAAATGATTGCAACATTCCTATGCACAACCACTTTGCGTTGACTATAAATCGTTTTAAAGCAAACATACGGAACCGCGTCCCAGTTGGATTTAATGCAGCAATCTCTTGTAAGTGTCGCGGATGCGACAAGGCGATATCCCCCAGCGAAACATCGTAAATGCCGTAATATTGGCTATTTGCACCCGAAACCAGCTGTTTTTTTCATATTTTCTGGCTGAAACAATCACGTTTTTAGGGATAATCCGCAAGGGATATTTTTTCATGGCGCGTCTTAAAAAATCATATTCCTCCATCACCACAAAAGACTCGTCGTAGCCACCGAACTCCTGGAAGATTTCCCTGCGGATAAAAAACGTCTTGTCGCCGCCCTGGCACCAAAGCCATTTGAAGCGCACAAACCAGGCATTGAACCTCAACAATAGGCTTGGAGGATCGAAACTATATCGGTAGCAGCCCATGGAGTAGCCGGCGCCGGTTTCCGCCAGAATGTCGCTGGCAAAAGTGCTTGGGGGCATCGAATCGGCGTGTACGAAATACAAAATGCCGGCGCTGGCCATCGCCGCGCCCGCATTCATTTGTTTGGCCCGCGACGCCACTTTCACTTCGAGCACTTTTGCCCCGGCAGCGGCGGCGATTGCTTGTGTGCCATCGCTGCTCCCCCCATCCGCAACGATGATTTCCGCCACGTGGCCATGTCCATTTTTCAACAAAAACGACACCAGCGCCCCTACCCTTTCCGCCTCATTAATGGTGGGTATCACAATGGAAATTCTTAACTCTTTGGGATGCTGGTTCATTTTTAGTTTAAAATGCTTCGCCAATGGTGATGTACGCCCCGGAATTCCCTTTGCCGGCACCAAAACCGTAATCAACGCGCAAGTGCAGCTGTTGCTTCCGGTCAAATTCAAAGCGCAGCCCTACTCCTGCATTTGGCCGTATTTTCAAGTTTTCTCCAGCGGTTCCGTAAACCGAGCCTGCCCCTCCAAACAACACGCCTTTGAAACGCCAGTAAATCGGGAAGCGCCATTCTGCCTGCGCCAGGAGCAAATTGCGGTCGCGGAATTTGCCATCCGGATACCCGCGCAGGCGACGGGGCCCACCCAGTTGGGGCAGGCTGAAAAAAGGCATGCCACGAGAGCTGAATATGGTGAGCACATTGATGGCGATTTTGTGGTTTTTCCGAACCGTCAGGTAGCGCACCGCATCAAAAGACAATCGGGCATATTTAAAATCGCCGCCCGACCAGGGCCCTTCGCCCGTAAGTGTCGATTCAAGCATCCAGCCATTTCCCGGAAAAAACTGTTTGTCGCGGGAATCGAACAGCCATACGCCACCAATCGAAGAAGTCAGCCCACCCTGGGCTCCATTCAAATTCCCGTCTGCTATCTCCCCCGCCGGGTCAGTCCGGATGATGTGATAATTGTCGGCATACCACCGGATGCCGCCATAATGCAAGCCTTTGATGCGGTGGGTGGCCGTAACCCTGACACGTGGGAACTCCGCTTTATAATTTTCTGAAAAATTGTTGGAATAGCTATTCCCAATGCCAAAATACTGGTATAAGTAACGAAACCAGCCCAACTCCCCATAAGCGCGCCATTGCTGGTTTTTGCTGAACCATTGATATGGCAGGTAAAGCAAGAATTGCTTTCGCTGGGTATAGGCAAGCCCAAATGAAACACTCGAACGGTATGGCTTACCGGGGAAGGTGACAATACCCAACACACCTGTCCCCAAGCGCGTATCAGGAGAATAAAACAAAAAAGGGATGCCAAAAACCCGGGTCCCGCTCGTGTCCTGAACGGCTGACTGGGCCCTGACGGCCAACACCCAAGCACAGAAAAGAAAAACGAACGCTATTGATTTTTGAAATTGCACGATACCAAACATTGAAAAAAGGTTCCAAAAAATAATAACGAAGGAAACCACGCATTACTTATGACCTTGCTGCAAAATACAGCATCCCCCAACCGCTCAGGAAGCACAGACCTCCCAGCGGCGTAACTGGGCCTGCCCAATTGATGGAAAATGGCAATAAATCGCGGCATGCCAGCAAAAATAGCGATCCTGAAAAGCAGACAATACCTGCGAAAAAGAACCAGGCAGACCTACGCAGCCATAGGTTGTCTGGATTTTTTTGGAGCAAAATTCCAATAGCAAGTATGGCTAAGGAGTGAAAGAACTGGTACTCCACCCCTTTTTCAAAAATGGCAATCTGGTATTCGCTCAAATGCGGCTTCAGGCCATGCGCGCCAAATGCGCCAATGCCTACTGCGGCAGTGCCAATAAGCGCCGCGATTTTGATAAATTTATTGGAATTATGGTCCATGTACTGTGATTAAAGTGATTTTGTATGATTTGAGTGAAAAAAGGCCTGATTTATGAATGATTGCAACGTTCCTGCATTTACAACCGCTTTGCCTTGTTATTACAACAGTTTTATCCATTTTTTCAAGTAAAGCAACCAAACAAAACACCCGATCCAGCCCAACAACACAAGCTGCAAAAACCGGTCGCGCAACAGCGCCCGCGTGGGCGATTCCGTTTTATCGAACACCAAAGTCAGCTGCAAATAGCGCAAAATACCGATCACCACAAAAAAGGCTGTATAATAAATCTTGTCGCTTCCAATGCGCGCAGTGACTTCCGGCGAAAAGCAGTACATCAAATATGCCACCACAGAAACAGTGGAACAAACAACCATTGCCATATCCAAAAACGGCAGGTTGTAACCTTCCAATGCCTTTCGAAAATTGTTCTCCCCCATGGCGACCACATACTCACCCCGGCGCTTGGCCAGCCCGAGTATCAAAGCAAGCAAAAAAGTGAGGATAATGAGCCAATTGGAAACGGCAACTCCCGTCACCGCGCCGCCTGCAAGCACCCGCAAAAGAAAGCCCAGGCTTATCAGCGAAATGTCAATGATGGCAAAATGTTTCAGCTTGAAGGAATAAGCCAGGTTGATGGCAAAATACAAAAGGGTAAATAGCAACATGTCTAAGCTCAAAACCGCAGCCGTGAACCCACCCAAACCAAGCAGAGCCAGCAATATTGCCCTGGCAGCCAGCGGCTTGACAGCCCCGCTGGCAATAGGCCGCCGGCACTTGTCCGGATGGTTTCGGTCTTGCGGAGCGTCTACAAGATCGTTCAGCACGTAAACGGCGGAAGCCACCAGGGAAAAAGCAATAAAGCCTACTACCGCCCGCTCCAGTATAAGGGGCTCGCTCAGGCGAGCGGCGAAAAAAGCAGGGATGAACAAAAACAGGTTCTTCACCCAATGCTCCACCCGAAGCAATTGAATGGCGCTTTTAAAAGACATCGGGCAAAGGTATTAAGGAATGCGGAGTTCGGAGTGCGGAATGCGGAATATGCTCAGCATGGGTCGCTGGACTTAGAATTGGTCGCTGGCACGTTGAAGGAATGGTTTTGTCAGGTTACTTAATCTATCTGAACTAAAGTGCCAACGCCCAATACCAAACCCAGCGACCCATGCTGTGCATATTCCGCACTCCCCACTCCGAACTCCGCACTCGGTACTTCTATTGGTTTGGGAAGAAGATCTCGAAGAGATCATCGTCGGCAGTGCTGGCCTTTTCCTTGGGAATTGACCGGTTGGAGCTTAGAAAAGCGCCTTTTCCATCCCTTTTCAGGACAAAATAATAGTCATCAGCAGGGGAATTGATGGGCGTTCCGGCGTTTTTCGGGCTTGTCCAGACATTGCCTTCGCCTGTGGCGTGGTGTACGTCGAGGCCGCCGATACTGGGGTGGCCCATACTGCTGAACCAGAGGGTTTTGGTAAAACCATCATAATAAGGCGTGGTTTCGTCAGCACCGGTATTCACTTTGGGCCCTACGTTGAGCGGGAAAGAAAAATCCAGGTCGCCGGCTGACAATGGCCGTTTGCAGACATACAAATCCATGCCGCCCATACCACCAGGGCGGTTGCTGGCAAAGAACAGCCATTCTTCTTCGCCAAAATCACAGACATAAGGCATGGTGTTGGAACTGCCCGCCAAATTGATATACGCACGAAGCCGCTCCGGAGCCCCCCACTCTCCTGAGTCGTTCCGGCGCAATACAAAAAGAACACATTCATCCGCATTTACACTGCTGCCTTCGTGCGCCAATGGAGGACTGTCAGTTCGGGCAAAGTAAAATCGTTGGCCATCGGCAGAAAACGATCCGCATAAAAAGTCCCTGGACGCCGCCTCAGGCAATCCTTCCGCTGCAACCGCTGCGCGCCAAATACCTTCCCTTCTGCTACTGCGCATCAGCACTGACTGCGGGTTTTGCGCCTGGGTGAAATACAGTATGGTGTCGGAAAAGGGCAAGGGGGCAAAACTGTTGTCGCT
>CAYVPM010000020.1:0-10693 GCA_964453475.1 uncultured Saprospiraceae bacterium
GGACGCCGGGACGACCCGTCCTCTGGCGTGATTTGGGGAGGAGCTCAAATAAGCGGCAGGTTCGATTGGCCCTAATTGGTTTAAGGGAAATTTGTCCCTTAATCAATCAATAATCTGACAGAAGCCATTTTGATGACAATTAAATAATATAGATAAGCAACCACGTGCAAACACCGGCACCAAAAATTGAAAATAAGGCGAATACAACAACGAAAGCCACAGGGCCTTTCTTTGGAGGAAGTAGCACGCCTTTTTTTCAGCCCAAACTGACGGTGAACCAACCCGGTGATGTCCACGAACAGGAAGCCGACCAGGTTGCCGATCAGGTGATGCGCATGGATGCCGACATCAAACAACCTGCCATTGGCGGCAACAAGGAGCGAGCACCCCAATCCATGGTCAATACCAACATCTCGTTTGTACAGCGTGCGTGCACTGCTTGCGAACAAAAGGATGAAGAAACATTGCAACGGAAAGAAACAGCCAATGATGCTGGAGGTGATGCAGCGCCGCCCATCGTGGCAGACGTGCTTTCCTCAGGCGCCGGGCAAGCGCTGGATGCCGATACGAAAGGATTTATGGAAAGCCGGATGGGGCAGGATTTCTCGCAAGTGCGGGTGCATACAGATGCCAGGGCTGCAGAAAGTGCAACGGCAATTCAGGCAAAAGCCTATACCAGCGGGAACAACATCGTTTTCAAGGCTGGAGCCTACCAACCGCAACTGGAGGAAGGCCGCCATCTGTTAGCGCATGAGCTGACTCATGTAGTGCAACAAGGGGCAAGCAGGGAAGCCCCCGGGGTTCAAAGGTCAAATAGCCCATCGGGAAAGGGAAAAAGTGCGGACGCAGGCAACGGAAACAAACAAAACCCACAACCCGGAGGTTCCGGCGCCGATGCCATAAAAATAAGCCCGGCTTCCCCTACTGCAATCCTCAGGGTTGAAGATGAAACTGTTTTAACTCGAGGGATAAACCGCAGGCAAGCCTTCCCAAAAAACCTCGAGCACTGGGAACGGCTGCAATTGAGCCTGGCGCCGCCATTTCTGGAGTTTAACCCAACCGAACATCCAAACGCTTACGCCAACCATACCCTGCAGGTGCAGCGCCTGATCAACACCACCTTGCGGCAGCAACACCGGCCGACCTTGCGCGAAGACGGGATTTTGGGCCCAAAAACGGCCTTTCTTTTGAGGTTGATTGCCTACAACCGTGGCAATCAGGTGATCAGCGCCCAGTTGATGGGCCTGGGCGTCAATTTTGCCAGCATTGGAAGTGAGCCAGGAGCAACGGTTGCAGACAATATTTTAGCTGAATTAAACCCGCCTGACTTTGTCTCGGTATGGCGGGAAGAAGTATCGGGCCTTTCCATGCTGGACTATTATGAAAGCAATCATTCGGAAATGGTTAGCCATGATCGCGCTGCCCTGGATCAATTGTTGTTTCAAGGGCCATCACCCCAGTTCATCACAGACGGCGATGTTATCCAGTTGATGCGGAATATTTACGGGCAGCGGTCATTCAAGAGCATGATGTCCTTTGTGCGGATCAGTGGCCGGTCGTTTATCCATAATTTTGATTATGAGCGCCTGGACCACAGGAGATCCTTCAACATTCGCATCCTTTCGAACCGGCCAAATTATATCTTCTTCAAGTTTTCGGCAACCGACCAGGCCGACCTTGGGGCCATTCGAAGTAGCCTGAACATCCATTTTCCCAGAACAAGGGCTGCCAGAGCAGTTTTAACCGAAATTGACAGCCGTCTTGACAGCGTGGTATTGCCGGGCGAATCCCTGCCTCAAGGCTTCCCGGCTTTCTTGTGCAATGTTTACTTGCCTGAGTTGGAACAGTCTGTCATTAATGCGGCCGCAGGGCCTTTCTTGGATGAAAGAAGGAGACAAGAGGAGGCCAGAGAACGGGAGCAGCAGGAGGCAGTGGATCGGGTTGTCACCAGCGCGGCAGACAATATTGTGCGCTTGATCAATGAAGACGAGCAATTTGCAGAATTCCGGATAGAGGAACAATTGCACCGCTTTGAGCGGGCACCGAGGGCCTTTGAACAGTTGATAGACCGGCTCAAAAGCCACCCTTCCGGCGATTATTTCCAACGAATGGAGCGCTTTCTGGCCGACGATGAGCAGCAACGCATCCTGCAGTTCATCGTCCGGATGGCCCTGGAAACACGGCACGCCAATGATCCGGTCGTGTTGCACGCCATTACCCGCCTGAATGAAATCAGGAGAAGCAGACTCGATCATGTGTTCGTGGCCGGGGATCAGCCCTATGTGTTGTTGGATGGCCGGACAAGGTTGGAGGTGGGTGAAGTGGCAGGCGACAAAGACAGCATGTACCTGACCGATGAACCGGTACAACGGCTAAAAGAAGCGAAACGCCTTCAATTGCAAAGGCGGACGGAAGAAATTGCCCGCCAACGATATGCCGACATGTTGGCTGGCCGGGATACAAGCTCCTTTACACAGGAGGGCTTTGTCAATGCCATCTTGCAACAGGCAGTACGCGAAACAGGAATTACCAACGACGACATTGAGGAGGTGACCCGGGATGAGAGTGTTCGACTGCTCGGCGTGACCAGGCGTATCGAAAATGGGGAAGAACGTTTTGATGTACAATACCAACGGGTTTACCGGGAAGACGGGGGGGCATGGATGAATCGGAGCGAACATGCAGAAAACGCTACAGAAATGCGGTTCGACGAACTGCTATTCTGGTACAGGTTCTCGCAGATAAGCGACGTGACCATTGCAATGGCTAAGATTGTGTCATTCGGTGCGGTAGCCATCATTGCCTGGGAAGTTGGTTTGGTGGGCGCTTTGGTTGGTTGGGCCGGCGGGGGAACGGTCGTGCTGACAAGTATGGCACTCTCGGCCCTGATTTATGTTATTTCCAATTGGCACCACCTCACTGTGGAAGGCTTTTTGGTATCTTTATTAGTTGGATATCTTGGGGCATTGGGCTTTGCGCTATTCAATCCCGTTGGGCAGGCAGCCGGAAGGTTCATCCTTGGAGAGGTCGTTGCGGGTACTCTCACGCGGCGTGCCGTGGCCGCCTGGCTGGTAGCACGCGGAACCACTGGCGTTCTGGCAGGAGGCAGTACTTCGGTGGCCATGCTGTTTGTGGAAGATTTGATTAGGGTAGCTGCGCACGACGGAAATTTCTCGTCGTTTTCAACCTACCTCCGGCAAGCAGGTTGGGGCATGATGCTAGGGGCAGCATTTGAGATCGGTGGGGCAGTGGTTTTGGGACCATTGCTCAGGAGCGCTTCCAATACCACCCTTCAAAGCCTTAGGGAGGTAATCCTGCTGGCAAACAGCCACAACGTGCCCATCCCAACTTGTTGGGCCGAATCGGTGTTAGCGATGAGCCGAATTACCGCCTGGGCTGGTCGAAATGTTGTAAGTCAGGAAGGCCGAACTATCCTGTTGCAGGTATTCAGAGAGCGGCTCTCCTTGTTTATGAGTGAATATGCGCTGGGTTTGCGCACAGCCCTGAGCCGTCAGGTATTTGAGTTTGCAGAAATTCAATTGACCTCACGCGCCGTTGATGGCCTGCAAAGGTTGTTGCGCACGGCGCCAACCCAGGCCGACGATGCGGCATTGGCTCCCGTGTTAAACCAATTGCTCCGAAACCCTGACAGGACACGGAGCATCCTGTTTTTTGAATTTTTACAGGGCATTGACGATAGATTGATGGCCCAGCTAACGCGCGAGGCACAAATGAGTTCTCTCGCCGAGGCTGCGCAGTTGCTCGCTTTTTCCCAAAGGCTCGGTGTTGCCAAAATGGAATTTATCCTGGTTTCCAGGTTTGGCTCCAACATTCAACAGTATGAAGGCTACCTGCAACGACTCATGGGTGTAGCAGAAGCCCAAAGAGATGAAATAATAGGCTTGCTGAACCTGCGTGGAACGGCTGTTTCACCGGAATCTTTGCTGCGCATCGCTGTAGTGGGCGAGCCACTGAACCAGGAAATGGTTGGCGGCTTGATGAAGCTCATGGGAAACGGCTTGAATGTCGCCCATGGACAGTCTGTCGACCTCTTTTTGGCCTCGCTGCCGGGCGATCGGATAGGCGGATTCCTGCGCCGCGCCAATCAGGCCCAGGGCGCCGAGTTGGCAGACCTCACTACCCTGGCTGGCAGTGGGCAGCGCGGCGCCAATATTGTGGGCGGCTTGCGCGATATTGATGAGGCGCTTTTCCAGTTGGGTCGTGAGGTGGGGCCCCGGACCAGCCGGACCCGCCGCAGCCTGCAAGAGGTTGAAAGGGCTGTGCTGGCAGCAAACCAGGATATATTATCGCGCCTGCAGATTGACATGTTGGATCTGGTGGTGCCACCAGGTTCGGGAGGAAGGGTATTCAAGCCAAGGGCGCGGCTGGACAATCCGGCAGAAGAAATCAGGTTTGGGAACCGGGTGGCTGCTTTAGCAAACGACGACTTGATTTTGTCCAGAATAGATGACGAAGCTGCGGTCGATGGGATTTATCGAAACACCCAACAACCTGTTCAAGTAAAATCTCTACAAGGCGCGAATCAGGAGCGCAATATGATAAGGAGGATCAATGAAGCCTATCAAAGCTCGCTCAATAATCTCTGGCGAAATATAGACCTTCATATCGAAGCAGCAGGTATTGACCAGGCAACGGCCTTGCAACGATGGGGAGCAGCCCGTGCGCAACCGACAAACCCCTTCCGAAATGACGGGCGGATTTCAAGGGTCGTCGTACATTGTAGTGACGGGGCAGTAATTCTTCCTTTAAATTGAAATTGATTATGGATAACTTAACTATACCAGCGGAAATGGAGCGCGTAATTGAATCCGGCAAAGGAGGTTTGATGGGCTATTGGGAATTTAGCGCAGCAGCTAACGCTCCCGGAATAAAGGAAATATTCCTGGTTTTTTGCCAATCATTCCCTTGGTTGATTCCTGCATCGCTTACGATATTGGACGATTTGGAAGGGGCAACGCAAGCTGATTTTGAAAATGACATGCCGGCAATTGAGGTGTATTTGCAACAATTTTCACATGTAACAAGCCTTGAGTGCACATTTTCAAGCAAGCTTTTAGCAGGCGCCAGCCCGGCCTATTTGAAAGAGGTGGCGTACTTCATGGCCGAATATACAGATACCGGTATGCTCGGCGGCTTTTTTGAGCTGAACAAAAACTATTTTTCAAATCGCTGGTGGTATTTCGATAGGTCGGACAACCGGGAAAAATGGATCATCATGCCCAAGGAGGCAGCCCATAATCGCGATATGGTGGGCAAAGCGATCGCCACATTTCTGCATACATCCAAAATGGAAATGGGCAGTTTTTATTCGGAAGTCTTGAATGGTGTAACAGCAGCAGGCTTTGACCCAGATTGTGATTATAAAGGTTTTGATTGAAAAACAATAAACTTGAAATTTAAGAAAGTCGATTCTAAATCAGTGCTGCAAAGTTAAGCAGCCGTAAAAATACACTTCAACGCATGTCACCTAACCTCTCCCGATCCCTGTCCTACCTCCGCGAGCTGCTCAAAATGCGCATCGCCGAGTACCTGGGAAAGCATGATATACCCATGCCAGCTACCCCGGCTTTGCAGGACGACGACCAGCCGTTCACGCGCTTCGTGCAGCACAGAAGACTTAACACCGATGAGTTTGTAGCGCTGATCGCCGCGCTTGCGCCACACGTGCAACCCCATCTTTTTGACGAAGCGATGCTGGAACAGATGCCACAGGGGGGCGATTTTCCGGCAATCGGCGGCACAAAAGGTGCCAATTACCGCAGCTTTTTGCCAACAGGCGAAACGGTGCATTTTCTCCTGGGCAGCGGCCATGATATCTCCCGGCGGATGGAAGTGCAGCGCATGTTCGGCAGCGAACATTTTTTTTCCAAAGAAGGCATTCTGTCTCTGGAAGAATTGAAGCCTGGCGAACCTGCCAACGGGGGACGCCTGATATTGGATTCGGAACAGGTAGACTTGTTCACCCTCGGCTACATCACCCCACCCCGCATGAGTACGGGTTTCCCTGCGCAGCGCCTCGAAACTGAATTGGAATGGGAAGACCTCATCCTGAATGACCAAACCCGCAAGCAATTGCGTGAAATAGAAATTTGGATCGAGCACAACGACACCTTGCTCTATTCCTGGAAAATGTACCGCCGGCTGAAACCAGGCTTCCGTGCCTTGTTCCATGGGCCCCCAGGCACCGGGAAAACCATGGCTGCCGGGCTTTTGGGCAAATATACCGGCCACGAAGTGTACCGCATCGACCTGTCGATGATTGTCTCGAAATACATAGGCGAAACAGAGAAAAACCTGGCCAGTTTGTTTGAAAAAGCCGAAAACAAAAAATGGGCGCTTTTTTTCGACGAGGCAGATGCCCTGTTTGGCAAGCGCACCAACGTAAAAGATGCCCACGACCGCTTTGCCAACCAGGAGGTTTCCTACCTGCTGCAAAAGATAGAAGATTTTCCTGGGCTGAGCATCCTGGCTTCCAATTTCAAAAGCAACCTGGATGATGCTTTTACGCGGCGTTTTCAAAGCATCATATATTTTTCCATGCCGAAACCTTCTGAACGCCTGGTTATCTGGCAAAAAAACTTCCCGGCAGCAGTACAGCTTGAGCCGGCCATCAATCTGAACGAAATTGCCCAAAAATATGAGCTCAGTGGTTCCAATATTGTCAATATCGTACATTATTGTTGTTTGCAGGCTCTGGGCAACAGTTCAAACGTCATCACCTTGAACAATTTGCTGACTGGGATCAACCGGGAGTTTGTCAAAGAAAACAAAGTAATTTAAAGCGTTTCTGCCATTCTACCGGCAGCCGCGCACATCCTTTATCACCCAAATATTCAATGCCTTATGCAAGCAATGCTCACCATTTTAAGCGTTATTATCGGGCTTGTCTTCGTCCTTTTGCTGTTTAGCCTGCTTACCTCCACGGTCATGGAAATCATTGCCGCCATCTTGTCGCTGCGGGGCAAACATTTGCTGGAGACCCTTAAAAACATGCTCGGCAGCAAGGTTGGCGATTTTGTGCAGCACCCGTTTTTCCAACAGTTGTCCTATGCCAGCACGGGTAAAACGAAGCTGACACCATACAGCTTGCCGAGCTGGATCAGCAAAGACACCTTCAGTTCCATTCTATGCGACATCATCGGGTCGGAAGATGAAGCCGAAATGGCTCAAAAGATCAAGAATATGCCCGAAAGCGACTTCAAGCGCCTGTTGCTTTATTTGCTGCGCGAGTCCGACGGCTCGATTGAAGGTTTTAGAAAAAAGGTCGAGTCCTGGTTTGACCAGGTGATGGAGCGCGCGACAGATTGGTACAAGCGTTCCACAAAATGGTGGCTGTTCAGCATCGGGCTAGCTCTGGCCGCCTTGTTCAATGCCGATACGATCCAGATATACAAGAGCCTTTCTGCCAACTCGACACTCCGGGAGGATTTTGTCAACCTTGCGATCGATTATACTGCCAAAAACGACAGCGTGGCAGCTATGGATCTCAATAAACCCCTGGAACAATCTACTGCAACGGCGAAAGACCTCGTTGCGACTTATCAGCATGTAGTACAGTCGCCGCTTGGGCTGGGCTGGACCGACCAGCAAGGTGGCGGCAACCTTCCCTGGTGGCTGATAAAGCTGGCAGGCTTTATCTTAACTGGCATAGCGGTCACTTTTGGCGCCCCCTTTTGGTTCGGGGTCTTGAACAAATTGATCAGCATCCGCAGTGTGGGCAGCCCCAATAAACAAGCGGCAGTGGAAGCCGACCGCAATGAAGAAGATTCGGCAAAAACCGAGTCAGCGCCTCCAACCACCCCAAAAGACAACAAATCAGCTCGAAAAGGCTCAAAAGCCGTTGGATAAATGAACCATTAACCAACAACTACAAAAATGAAAATTCAATTTCAAGAAGATACCTATATCCGCAACAACCTCGGCTTGCCCGTAACCGAGCCCATCGGCATCGTGTACAAAGGAGCCGTATTAGAAGTGGACGACAAATACTTCATCGCATCTTTTGCCATCAACAACAACGACCGCTGGTACCGCGATTGCAATGGCTGGTTCTATTGGTCTGGTGGCGCCGAAATGGTACCCGCCGAGCCTGCTGAAAGCGTGCCTGTGGCGGTGCAGCCGGTCGCGCCTGGCGTGCTTCCCGCGACAAAGCCTGTGTTGGTGCAGCCGGTTGAACCTGTTGCGCCTCCTGTCTTTCAACCAGAACCAGTTATTGCCAAGGTGCCGATCGGGCAAAATGATCCGGCCCAATCCACAGAACCCACAGTTTTTTTGACAAAGGACAAGCTCCCGGAAGGCATAGTTATACCGGAGGGTGAAACCAGGTTTGTGCCGGAAGGCGGGCCTGTAAATGCGACTCCTGCGCCAATCGGAAGGCCGGAAGCCAGTACAGCCAGGAGCACTGAATCCATCACCGGCGCCATCCTGGAGTCAACCGATGCGCCACGTATGCCCAGCCACATCGACTGGGACATGGTCAGTGCCATGAACCTCAATTGGGGCGTTCAGCACAGTTCTCTGGCGCGGATGTGGTGGCAACAGCATGGCCTTACGGGGCGAGGGGTCAAAATCGCCTTGCTGAGCACGGGCGCCAGCCAGGAGCACCCTGATTTGTCAACTGCTGTGGATGCCGTCTTCTCAGGCCTGAACGACCCGTCCGGACGGTTTGAAGACCTGCACGGGCTGGGCACCCAGGCTGCTGTGTTGGCTGCGGGTAGAGGCCGAAAAGTATACGGCGTGGCGCCGGAAGCCAGGTTGCTGATCGGCAGAATAGGGATTATGGATCAGGATATTACCCCTGCAGCACTGATCGCAGGCCTTGAATGGGCTTTAGACAGCGGCGCCGACATCATAGCCATGTTGGTGGATTTCCGAATTTTGACAGAATCGGAGGAAAAAACCTTGCAACAGCTTGTTACCCGTGCTTTGGAAAGAAACGTTTTGTTGGTGGCTCCTGTGGGCAACTCCCTTGAGCGGCAACCTGAAAAAAGGTTTCCTGCCGCAATGCAAGGGGTTTTGTCTGTTGGTGCGCACAACATGCACGGTGAAAGGTGTTTTTTCTCTGCGCGAAGCTTCCGGCTCGACTTGTTGGCTCCAGGGGAAGATTTGCTGACTGTTGGCCCTGAACAAAAACCTGTGGACAACCTGAAAACCACTGCCATAGCAGCAGCGTATATGGCTGGTTTCCTTGCCCTGGTACGGCAATGGGAGCGGCAAAACAACCAGGTTTTCAACCCTTCAACTGTTTTTGATATTCTCCGCAATACCGCCGACCCGCACAACGCCATCACTAAAGGAGATGATGTTGAATACGGTTTCGGCATCCTGAACCCTAGTTCTGTACTCAATTTTTTAGAGACTAAATAACCGCGCCTATGTTTACCTCCTTGCAGCATATAATCGATCAAGGCGTATTAGTCAGCACAGATACGCTGAACCAACCAGGCAATGAACAGGCTGCCCTCGAATTGCAAACCAGGCTGTGCGACCTGGGCATATTGGACCCGGAAATCAGTGGGGATGCCAATACCCCCTTTGGCCCTGTGCGCAAAGGAGATGGAAAAATCGGCTTGAATACACGGGCTGCCATCCGGGAATTTTGCCGGCTTGCTGGCCTGGAATATGAAGACGGGGAATTGCAACCTGCCCTGCTTCAAGCCTTGGTCCGCGCACAAAGGGATACTTTTTTACCCGTTCAGTTTGAACCCTCCCCGCAAGACGATCCCGCAACGGCTTTTGCCAAGCGCATTTTGCGGTATATGGCAAAAAAACAATTCTGGATAGCCCGAAGCCCTGACATGTACAATATCGTTTATGTAGAAGGCTGCGACCCGGATGGTCGGAAAAACTGGGATGCATTCAACCACTGGAATGACCGCCGTATCGTAGTCAGGATCCTGCCAGGCGGGCAACCTGTAATGGAAGTCAATGACCTGGCAACCACCGAACCCGGCCACAAATACACCCAAAGCCCACTCAATCCGCAAGGAGCAGCACGTATAGCATTCGGCCAATACAAAGCCTGGGTGGATGGCTTGCACAGAGGAGTACAGCCCGCTTTGGTGCAAAGGCAAAATATAAAAGTACACCGCGACCTGAACAAAGACGGTTTACGCAACGCAAAGGATCCGATAGACATTGGCCGGACATTCTTTATCAACCAACATTCGACCGAGCCTGGGTCGGCGCCTCGATTCGTTGGTGCATATAGCGCAGGTTGTCTTGTGGGAAGGCGGTACAATTACCATCAGTCATTCATGGAAATTGTACGCCGGGATGTACGGTATAAACAGAATAAAGGATATCTGTTTATCACAACGATCTTAGCCGGCGACGATTTGGAAAAAGAGGAACCCCTTTCAATACCAGGAGCATAAAGCAGACACACCTAGAATAAGCCATCTGGACAACTTTGTCGTTTTTTGACTACTTAAATCACGGTTTATGCAAACTTTTGAAACCCATAAATCAACCACGGCGGCAAAAGCCAAACAGGAACAGCCGTTTTTTAGGCCAGCCATCCATGAACGGCAGGCGACAAGCAACAATTTTTCAAGCACGGGCACGTCTTTTTTCCAGGCCCGCCCCCAACCGGTTATCCAGGCAAAACTTCAGGTCAACACCCCCGGCGACTCCTACGAACAACAAGCAGATGCCGTGGCCGACCAGGTGA
>CAYVPM010000021.1:0-10655 GCA_964453475.1 uncultured Saprospiraceae bacterium
TTATCTGTACGCCCAGAGAGTCAGCGGATTTCTTACCCTGTCGGTTAACGTCGGACCTGGCCGTCGAACTCCAGCGCCGCGACCTCGACGTGGAATACTACTTCTACGACCGCATCCCGCAAAAATGCTGGAAAGCAAGGCGCGACCCTGCCAGCTATACCAGCATCGACCGCTTGAACGCCAGTTTCGCCCACAGCAGGCTCATACTGATTGGAGAGCCGGACGGGCTGTTGGCCGTAAGCCGTACGCCAGGAAACAAACCCGACCAGGTCAATACCAAAATCCACCGCTACCCTTCCGCCCTGGCGTTTGAACTGCGCGACAACTGGGCGGCAGTAGCCGTGCTCAACACCCGCAGCACCGCGCTCTGGGGCGATGCCGAACAGGCCATCCACCAGCTGTTCCCTATTGCTCCTGCCAACGTGGCCGGACTGGGAAGCCTGATGGGACAATGGAAAAGCCGCCTTTCATTCAAGCCCTATTACTGGCAAACGGAATGTCCCGAACCGATACCGCCCGGTTTTCAGGACTATGATGGCACAGCGGAAACCATTGAAACGCACATCAAAAGCCTGAAAATTTACCTGGGCAGGCAAGGCTACACCTGGCTCTGCGCCATTGCGGTGTACCCGGAAATTTATTGGCAATTGACCAAAATACTGCATGACGAGGCCATATCCGCAGCCGATGAGCCGGATGAATCGCTCCGTACCCAGCTTTGGCACCTGCACCTGTTGCGTATGAGCCGCTTGGCATGGTTGCGCAATGGGTATATCCCGGCTGATTACCGGCAGGAGCTGCGAAATGGCTTGCCGGCGGCCAATGCTGCCGATGTGCGTCGACAATTGCTGGAAGTGCTGCAACTCGATGAGAACAAGCCGCCGGAAGGCTCCTACGCCGAAAAAGACCGGGCTTATACCGTGGCGTTGTTCGACCACGAGCGCTTCGCCTTGCTGGAGAAGCCCGACAGGGAGCGCCTGGCTGCCTTGCAAGAGAAACTGCGGCAAGACGTGTTGGATGCCGGGGTGGCCATTTCAGATATCGAAGATGCTGTGGGGAGGAGCTTGTTCCGCAACCTGCCGGATTTACCCAGCGAGACCATCCGGCAACTCTGGGTGCTTTGGGTAGACGACACTCCTAAAAACAACCTGAGTTTTCAGGAAAAAGCTGGCAAGGAACATGCCTTCCGCTTCGTCAATGTTACCAATACAACTGCCGCCCTGGAAACGCTGCAAAAACAAAGTTTCGACCTCATCATTTCCGATGTGTCGCGCTTTGGCGACAAGGAAGCCGGTTTTAAAATGATGACGCGGCTGAAAGAGGCCGGTGTTGCATTGCCGGTGGTTTTCTTTACCCACCCCAGTTATGTGCAGCAGCACCAGGAAACCTTGCGGAGCATGGGCGCGGTGGCAGTGGTGACGGGTTTTAAGGAGTTGGAGCCAATATTGGATGAGGCTGTGCAGCGGAAAATGGAAAGTAATACAGAGGCATTGGTGGAAATTAATTTCATGGAAGCGCTGCGGCAAAAAAGCCGGGCGGTTTGTCGGGTCGTATTGGAAGAAGGCAGTTTAGGAACCGGGTTCCTGGTAGAAGGCAATTACTTGTTTACGGCTGCCCACGTGCTGAACAACCCTGAAAACTTGGCCGGGGTAAAATTGGAGTTTAACCTGGAACTCGACGAAACGGGCAATTCAAAAAAGGTTGAATCTTACCGGCTTGACCCCAAAGATTTCATTTTCAGCCCAATGGAAGAACTCGATTTTTTCCGGGTAAAAATTATTGACCGGGAAGACGCACCGCTCAGCCAATGGGGCTATATCGAACTTGAAACCTCGGAAATCCCAAATACCGAAGCGGAATTGTGGATGCTGCATCACGCCCAGGGAAAGGAAAAGCAGGTGCAAGGGGCAAAGGCGATCGGCGCAGCAGGAAAGTACCTTTATTTTGCAGACGACGCGTCCAGGCTACCAGGCGCGGGAGGGGCGCCCGTATTGAACCAGCAATTCAAGGCCGTGGGCATATACCGGGCGTATAAAGAGAACCAAAGCATACTGGGAAAAACGCAACCGGCAAGGGAAGCGGTGCTTGTGCGGGATATTTGGACGTATATCCAATCGCAGCAAACCTCTGGCGCCGAACCTATTTTTGAATCGCCCAATTTTGCCCAAAGCAGCAGCAATGTCGGGCCGCAGCCCAATCAGAGCAGTACTGTTGACCCAAAGGAGGCGTTGTTGATCCAAGCCAAGGATTTTTTGGATAAAGGCATCGAGGCAAGGAAGAATAATAATTATGAAGCGGCGGAGGAAGCATTTCAAAAAGCTCTGGAAGGATATATTCAGGGAAGTGATTTAATAGGCATCGCGAATGTCAGGCATGAAATAGGCAAGTTTTTCCTGCAAAAACAAAGGGTTGCAGAAGCCATCCCATACTTCAAGGCTGCACTCGAAAGCTATGAACATTCCAATTTTTATGCCGCACAAGCCTTTGTGCTTATGGATTTAGGCAATGCCGAGTCTCAAATAAAGGACTTCGCCAATGCTGAACACCATTACAATCAAGCATTGGAAGCATTGGAGGAACTCAGCGGCGATACCAGCGAAGACATGATTGAAGTGTACCTAGCCTTGGCCTCCATCGCAGAAACAAAGAGCGATTTAGAAAAAGCAAAAAACCAGCTCTTATCTGCGTTGAAGCTTGCACGGGAAGCGGATTTAAAACCACAGCTCTTTGAAATTTATACCAGGTTGGGAGCGCTAAACATGAACACAAATAACGGCGATCAAGCTGTTGAATGTTATACAGATGCGCTTGAGTTTGCTCAGACAGAAGCTGAAAAAGGCCGAACCTACATAAACATCGGCAATGCAGAAACCCAACGCGGCGCCTACGCAAATGCTGTATCCGCTTTAAACAATGCACAAGAAATTTTCCTCAGAACCGGCGACGAGGAAACTGCGTCAAAAGTGGCTGATCAACTGAAAGCATTAAATGAATATCTTACCCCCAAAGCCCCGCCCCTTCCTTTTGAACAAAAAATGGCAGCACCTGAATCACCCGTTTTCGAATCCGCCTTCATACCAGGTACCATGAAACTATTTATACTCTCCAGCCAGGAAGACGAGCGCATCAGCCAGACCCTGAACAAGCACCTGGCCATTTTGAGAATCAACAAGCAGATCAGTGTTTTCAACAACGTATCGGACATCATCGCCGGCGAAGACTGGAGCAGCCGCATCAACAGCGAGTTGAAAAATGCCGATTACGTGCTGCCCATCGTCAGCGTCAACCTGCTCGCCTCAGACTATTCGTTCGGGCTGTTGCAGGAAGCCCTGAAATCAGGGAAACGGGTGGTGCCCATCCTGGCTAAAAAAGTCGATATTGAAGGCACCGGCCTGGATAAGTTGAAGTCCCTGCCTTCTCAGGGCCGCTGGATTACGGATTTCAAAGGTGAGGACGAGGCTTACAGTGACATAGTGCAGGAGATAAAGCGCTTGCTGTCTCCAGGTCAAAGCCCGGCGGGGGAAAGTATTGTCGAACCGGACCCTGTTAAACCCAAAACAAACGTCACTGCCCAACAGGTGCGTGAGTTAATTTCAAAGGCCAGGCTGGGCGATGCTTTGAAACTGCTGCGGGAAGCCATGCCGGACAACAATGAGATTTTGCAGCTGCAAGGGCGTTTGTCTGAATTGGAACGGGACGAAAGGTTGGGGGTTATCGACCGGCGGGATGCAAACATTACCCGAAACCAGATCACAGCGGCGGCGCTGGAACTGACACGGGACTTGCAGGGGCCAACGGTGGCGTGATGTATGTTAAAAAGTTTCTCACAACGACACAACGACACGACGGGATGCATTTCCAACTGCTGAGCAATAATCGAAGGTGGTGGCGTGGTGTGAAACAAATGCCAAATACTCCGTGATGCTCCATAAATAACCTACCACTCAATTCATTTCTAATGCTGTCACACAAACCTGTCCTGCCATGAAAAACATACCATCGATTGCCGCGTTCTTGCTCCTCATCACTGCCTGCAACCCCGCCCAGAAATGCATCGAAAAACCCAATCCCGACTGCATGTGTACCCTGCAATACGACCCTGTGTGCGGCTGCAACAACAAAACCTACGGCAATGCCTGCGCTGCTCAATGTGCGGGCATCAAGAAATTCACGAAAGGCGCTTGCCCGCAAGACAAAGAGCTGGCATTGGTGTCTACCATTTGGCAATTGACCAGCTTTGCCGCCGGCGCCGAAAACCAGGCGGTACCTGAGGGGATCAGCATTACCATCAAACTCGAGGGCGGTAAAATGTCGGGCAAAGGCGGCTGCAACAACATCGGAAGCGCCTACATCCTTGATGGGGACAACCTCTACATTTCCAATATCATCAGCACCAAAATGGCCTGCCCTGACTTGCAATGGGAAAACCAATTCCTTCAATGGCTTCCCCAAAGCCAAAGCTATACCATTCAGGGAAAAACGCTTGAGATCAGCTGCGGCAACACGGGCAAACTCATTTTTCGGCAAAACCAGTAAAATGTAACTAATTATGTCTAAAATCCTGCTCAACCTCTGCCTCTCACTCGACGGCTTCATCGAAGGCCCGAACGGAGAATACGACTGGTGCTTAACCGACCAGGACTATGGCATGACCGCCTTTTTGGCCCGCTGCGATTCCATTGTGTTTGGCCGGAAAAGCTACGAGATCATGCTGCAGCACGACGAAAACGCCTTTGCAGACAAAATGAAGTATGTATTTTCCAACAGCGTTCGGTCGGTTGCCGGGAAAGCTGCTGTTGTGAGCGGCGACATCCAGGAGGCAGTGGACAAAATAAAGCAGCGCAACCAGGGTGATATCTGGTTTTTTGGCGGGGCTTCCTTATTCGAAGCATTTTTGAAGCTCGAACTAATAGATGAAATGCACTTGGCTGTACATCCCTTGCTATTGGGTAGCGGCAAGCCTCTGTTTCCCAAAATGGAAACCCGGAAGGCATTTAAGCTGATCGGGGTGGAACAGTATTCGAGCGGGTTGGTGCAGTTGATTTATGGTAAGTAGCGGCGGTTATTTTGGGAAATAGAAACTACTCCGCGTCAAAATTGAGTTCAGGATGTTGGGCCATAAGCTTTTTCGGCGCCACAAAGCACCAGGCACTTTGAATGGCATCCTGGCATAGGTCCCATTCCGCTTTTGTGAGGTCAATATGCGTCCAACCGTACTGCCCCCATTTGTTGGGAACCGGAAAAATGGCACCTTTGCTGATGACAGTGAAAACATCCTGGTTTTCGGCTGAAAAACGGAGTGTTCCGCGGTTTTCCGCCTTGTTAAGGGTTGCAAATATTTTCTTTTTCACCCGAAACGAGGTGATGTCAAAATGTGGCTGCTCGTCGGTTTCGGGCAGCGAGAGCGCAAACTTCCGGAACGTTTCTATTGTTATCATACCTGAGCGTTAGCTGCGTAAAAATAAAACGAAGACATGACCTTTTCTTCAAAACTTATAGAAAAAGCGGTGGAAGCCTTTGCCTCCCTGCCTGGTATCGGGCGAAAAACGGCGCTTCGCCTGGTATTGCACCTGTTAAAGCAGGATAAAATGACGACCGAGCAATTTACTACTGCCCTTTCAGCCATGCGCGAGGGCATTCGGGAGTGCGGTACTTGTCACAATTTTTCCGACGCCGAGCATTGCCATATTTGCAGCGACCCCCGCCGCGACCGCAGCCTCGTATGTGTGGTGGAAAACGTGCGCGACCTGATGGCCATTGAAGAAACATCCCAATACCGGGGCCTGTACCACGTGCTTGGCGGCATCATTTCACCCATCGAAGGCATCGGGCCCAATGACCTCAACATCGAATCCCTGGCCGAACGCGCCCGCACCGGAGAATTAAAAGAGGCCATCATGGCCATCAGCCCCACCATTGAAGGAGAGACAACTATCTATTATCTAAGCAAAAAATTACAACCACTTGGCGTACAGGTGAGCGCCATCGCGCGCGGGGTGTCGTTCGGCGGCGACCTTGAATACGCCGACGAGGTGACGCTGGGGCGCAGTATTGTGGCGCGTATGCCGTATGAAATTAAATAGGATTCAGGTAACTTTCATTTAACGCATTCCTAACATCTGCAACGCATACTTTTTGCGTCTGTATATGTTATACTGTGATTAAAGTGATTTTGAATGATTTGAGTGAAACAAATGCTTGATTCTAAAATGATTGTAGCATTTCGTCATTCATAACCACTTTGCGTTGACTATATATGGACACCAATCAGTAGAGTCCAATGGCAGCCCTGAAAGGGCGCAATCAATAAATTTGGGCACCGCCCAAATAAATAGGCATTACTATGAAAAAGACCCTCTTATTAGCACTTCTCCTGTCCCTGATCAGTATCAACCAGGCATCAGCCCAATACTTCGGTCGCAATAAGCCCCGCTACCACCAGGAAAAATTCAAGGTGACCGAAACAGCGCATTTTGTCATCTACGATTACCTCGACAACCCTGAAAAGCTCAAAGAGCTCGCCGCAGCGGCGGAAGTTTGGTATGAGATGCACAAGGAGGTATTGCAGGACTCTTTTACTGTAAAAAACCCGCTAATTATTTACAACGACCACGCAGGGTTCCAGCAGACCAATGTGATACGCGGCGATATCAGCGTGGGCACTGGCGGCGTAACGGAGGGTTTGCGCAACCGCGTGGTGTTCCCCGTGGCTGTCAGCAACCAACAGACCCACCACGTGTTGGGGCACGAACTCGTGCACGCTTTCCAGTACAATATGGTCATCAACGGCGACTCCACCAGCATCCGGAACCTGGCCAACATACCGCTTTGGATGGTGGAAGGGTTGGCTGAATACCTCAGCATTGGCCGCATCGACCCCCATACGGCCCTCTGGATGCGCGACGCCGTGCAAAACGACGATATTCCCCGCATCAAAGACCTGGACAATTTTAAATACTTCCCTTACCGTTGGGGACAGGCGTTTTGGGCTTTTGTCACCGGGGTTTATGGCGATGAGGCCATTAAGCCGTTGTTTATGAATACGGCAAAATACGGGCTTCAAATATCTGTACCCATGACCCTGGGCACGCCCGTGGATTCCCTCTCGGAAAACTGGCGCAAAAGTCTCAGAAACCACTATGGACAATGGGTTACCAAGGGCAAAAAGGAAGATTTGCCCGGCAAAAAACTGCTGGACGACAAAAATGCGGGCACCATGAACATCAGTCCCGTGTTGAGCCCCAACGGCAAGTACGTGATTTTCCTTTCGGAGAAAAACCTGTTCACCACCGACCTGTTCCTCGCCGATGCCCGGACGGGAAAAATTATCAAAAAAGTATCCAGTACCGCTACGGATGGGCATATTGACCAGTTTAACGCAATTGAAAGCGCCGGCACCTGGAGCCCCGACAGCAAGCGCTTTGCCTTCGACGTGTATGAAAAAGGCCGGAGTGTATTGGTTATCAAGGATGTTTTCAAAGGCAAAAAAAACCAGAAAGTAACCATCCCCGGCGTCACTTCATTCAGCAACCCAGCCTGGAGCCCCGATGGCAAAAGTATCGTCGTGAGCGGCCAAACCATTGGCCAGACTGACCTCTGGGAGTACAATTTCAAAAGCAAAAAAGCCAGGCGGCTCACCAATGACGCCTACTCCGAAATGCTGCCAACCTGGAGCGCTGATGGCAAAACAATTGCGTTTTCCACCGACGAGCTGAGCATGAAGCGCGGGCGTACGAACGGCGCCTGGCATACAAACCTCGCCACCTACGACATCGCGTCAGGGACTACCGCGCATATCGACGTATTCCCGGCCGCTGACAACATGAACCCGCAATTCGACAAGGAAGGCAACCTCTTTTTCCTGAGCAATCGAGACGGTTTCCGCAACCTTTACCGTTACGACGGTTCAACCAAAAAGGTATTCCAATTGACCAAAATCGCGACGGGCATCACCGGAATCACCCCTTATGCCCCGGCTATTACCGTTGCGGAAGACCGCGACCGCATCCTGTACACCCACTATTCGGATCATTCGTACGTGATCCACCAGGCGAAAAGTGAGGATTTCACCCCTGTAGAAGTTGATCCTTTTGCCGTAGATATGGTGCCGGCTTCGCTGCCCCCTTTTAACCCCAAACAGCGGGACATAGTGAACACCAACCTGCGCTTGCTCGACAACAATCTTAAGCCCGAAGTCGACAGCATCGCTTTGCAGCCCAAGAAATTCAAGCCTAAATTCACGCTGGAATACTTTGGCGGCAGCACAGGCGTGGGTGTGAACACAGGCAACAGCAGCTTTGGCACCCAAACGGGCCTCGCAGGTGGTGTTGACATGCTTTTTGGCGATATTTTGGGCAACAACCAAATCTACACCGGGCTTTCCCTCAATGGCGAAGTAACCGATATTGCCGGCCAGATGTCGTATATCAACAGTAAAAACCGCATCAACTGGGGCGTGAGCCTGTCGCATATCCCCTATATTTCGGGGGGCGCCTATTACCAGGACCCCAATTCTTTCTACGGGATAATAGATACCCAGTACTATACAAACGGTCAGGCATTTTTAGGATGGCAGGACGTACAGGTGCTGGAGCGCATTTTCCAGGAACGGGTAGGCGTGTTTGCGGCATACCCCTTCTCTACCACCAGACGGGTAGAAATCGGTTCGGCCTTCGAATACTACAAGCAGCGGCAGGATGCCTATTTCTACAACTATGTTTTCAACTCCGCAGGTGTCTATCTCGGGCGCAACGACCAGCGCCAAAAGTTACCGGGCGGGGATAAACTCAGCCTGAGCAATATCAGCGCCGCCTACGTGGGCGACAACTCCTATTTCGGGCTCACGGCGCCACTTCAGGGCTACCGGTACCGGCTGGGGGTGGAACAGTATTTTGGCGATTATTCTTTCACGACCCTATTGGCCGACGGGCGCAAGTATTTCTACCAAAAACCTGTAACGCTGGCGTTGCGGGGAATGGCCTATGGGCGGTTGGGCGGCAATTCCAGCGAGGTATTCCCGCTGTATGCCGCCAATTCCTACTTTGTACGGGGCTATACGCGCGACATATTTGACGGCGACACCACGGGCTTGCTCGAACAGGTGGCAGGCAGTAAAATGGTGATCGCAAACGCAGAAATCCGCATCCCTTTCACCGGGCCGCGGCGGCTTTCCCACATCCGCTCCAATTTCCTGATCACCGACCTGAACTTTTTCTTTGATGCAGGATTGGCGTTTTATGACAAAACTTCTTTTCAAAAGGAAGATCCCACGCCGTTCAACGGCCGCGACCACTATAGGCACAAGCCTATTCTTTCCACCGGGGTATCGCTGCGGGTGAATCTGTTCAATTACCTGGTACTGGAGCCATATTTTGCTTTCCCGATTTCAGCACCGGAGGCAACGCGAAAATGGGTGTTCGGGTTGAATTTTGTGCCGGGGTGGTAGGCAACTTCATTTTTGCATGAAAACGATTTTTTGAGCCTTGCCAGAAACAATGGCATGAAAAGCAGCCATGAAACGGTGGCAACGCAAAAGGTGCGGTAGTTTTCTTGCATGTGTTGGGTATGTTTGATGGTACAACTACATCCGCGCCACTTTTCCGGAATACACCGCCCCGTTTATCCAGGAGCGGTACAAAAACAGGTTGTCATTTGGCAGCAAATCGGCGGCCACACGGATAGACTGCTGCCCTTGTTCCAGGTCAAAATTCCTTGAATAAACCCGGCGGCCATCCAGCGTGAACAGTTCCAGCAAAACTGCTGCTGGGCTATCGAGCAAAAGATTGAAATCAACCTGCTCCCCAAATGGGTTGGGCGACAAGCTAAAGGACTTTACCGGGCCTGGAGCGCTGGCATCAAAGCGCAGTTCCAGGGGATGCCGCTCCGTTTCCTGGCCGCTTCCATGCAGGTAAGCTTCCGGCTTCAATTGCGTTAGTTGGAAGCCGAATACCTGGGAAAGTTGCACGGATTGCAATGCTTTTACTTTCAACACCATGATAGACTCGCTGGCAGCATACCTGCGGCCTGCCCCGTCGTAAAAAATGGCGCGCAACACATTGTCAAACAAAGTATAATCCCCTTCCTCAACGCCGTCAACAGCAAGCAATTCCAAAGCGCTTGGGTCGGCTGAAAGGGCTATTTGCCAACCGTCAAACGTATAAGTATCCGTTACATGAATTGAAATTTCTGCGGTTTCACCTGCATTCAGCCACCGGTCCTTCGCGGTTAACTGCAAGGGTGTTGCCCCGGTTCGCTCATCTGGCTCGCCCGTCAAGGCAGCCGTGTAGTTAAGGTCCCCGTATTTTATCCCAACAAAATTATAGCCATTAAAGCTCTTATCTACCTGAATGTTGGGAATTGCCAACTGATAAGTATCAACCAGGGCAGTGTAGGCGCCCAGGGACGAAGGATTGGGCAGTGGACGAACAAAGCGCCAGGAGGGCACATGTTGGAAGGTATCGTTTATACCCAGGATCAGTTTTCGGGTTTCTACAATGTCGAAAGTGGTCACGGAGTTGCTGTTGTTCACGTCGGCAGCTTCCATTTGGTAGGCGCTGGTGAGCGACTCAATGCCCAGGATATGTTTTGAAATCAGTACCAGATCGAAGGTGGTGACGCCGTTCTTCTCGAGCAGCGCGAGCATCTTCTTGTGGACC